>CAZJSD010000030.1:0-16227 GCA_964548815.1 uncultured Muribaculaceae bacterium | reverse complement strand
TGTGAGGTAGAATTAAATTATAAATAAAGTGGTGCGGTTGAGATTTGAAAAAAGATAAAAGACTTCAAATTATAATTGAAGTCTTTTTTTTACCATTTTATTGGATTAATATTATTCTTTATTAAAAAATTATTAGTTTTAGAAAATGGTTTACTACCAAAGAATCCATTTCTTGCGGAAAATGGAGATGGATGGGCTGACTCTATTACTAAATGTCTTGGATTTGTAATTAAATCTTTCTTTGCCCTTGCATTATTTCCCCATAATATAAATACTACTGGTTTTTCTCTTTCATTTAGTTTTCTTATTACTTCATCAGTAAAAATATGCCAATCTAAATCTTTATGTGAATTAGGTTTATCTTTTTCCACAGTTAATCCTGCGTTTAAAAGCATTACTCCTTGTTTTACCCAAGGAAATAAATCTCCATTATTCATATCTTTTTCAATACCTAAATCATCATATAATTCTTTATATATATTCTTTAATGATGGAGGTATTGGTGTCTTTAAACAAGAGAATGCATACCCATGAGCTTCCCCTTCTCCATGATATGGATCTTGACCTAGTATAACTACTTTAACATCATTATAAGATAATCTAAATGCATTAAAAACATCTTTCTTTGGTGGATATATAATCTTCTCTTCATATAAGTTATTAACTTTACTTAATAAGTTCTTAAAGTATTCTTTTTGAAGTTCATCTTTTAAAACTCCATCCCAGTCGTTATGAAACATATTTACTACCCTTTCATATATTTAATTATAATAAAATATATGTTATAATTCAAGATAGGAGGGATATAACATGACAGAAAAAAATGAAGTTAGAAGATTACTGGAATTAGGAAAAGAAAATGACGCGACTCACTTAGTATTATTTAATGATATGTTTGAATACTCTACTGTATCAAGATTTGTTAAACCTACTGAAACAGTAGATGAAATAATACATGATGTTTTAAGATTTGGTAACGCTTATAAAATAGAAGCAATATATAATTATGATTTAGATTTAGAAGAACAATTAAAAGAAGGATATCCATATCATAAAGAACCTAGTTCTAGAAGTATAGATTTATTAAAAAGAGCGCTTGATTATGCTACTACTAAACATGATGGGAAATATAGAAAAGGATATGATCATAAACCATATATTACTCATCCAATAGAAGTATCTAATTATGTAGAAAACTATATGAAATATGAGCCAGATTTAAAGAAATATAAGATAGTTGCGCTTCTTCATGATACATTAGAAAATACTGATGCGACATATGATGAAGAGAAAGAATTATTTGGTGAAGATATTGCGAATACAGTATTAGAGTTAACTAATGATAACGATGAGAAAAAAAGATTAGGTAAAGAAATCTATTTAGCAAATAAAATGACATCTATGAAAGATAAAACTTTAATAGTAAAGTTATGTGATAGATTACATAATGTTTCAGAATTAGATACAGCGACAGATGAATTCAATGAAAAATACACTATAGAAACTATATATATTATTAATTATTTATTATTAAATAGAGAACTAGATAAAACACATCTTAGATTAGTTAATGATATTATGAATAAGATTAAAGAAGTATTTAGAAAACCATCAATATCTATTAAACCAATAAAAAAAGAATTAGAATTAAAGAATAATTAAGACCTATCACTTATGATAGGTCTCATTATTTATGATTTTATATGATCTATATATTTGTTCTAAAAGCATTATTCTAAATAATTGATGTGGAAAAGTCATTTTAGAGAAAGATAAGGCATAATTACTTATCTTTTTTATATCTTCATGTAATCCATATGAACCACCTATGATAAAAGTAATATCACTATTTGTAATAAGTGTATCATTTATCTTTTTAGATAACTCTATAGATGTTAATTCTTTTCCTTCTATTTCCAAAGTAATAATATAATCTTTTTCAGATATATATTTTAAAATACTTTCTTTTTCTTTTAATAATGTCTTTTTAATATCATAGTCTTCATCTGGTACTTCTATTAATTCTATTTTAGTATATTTAGATAATCTTTTTAAATACTCTTTAACTGCGTCTTTAAAATACTCTTCTTTTAACTTTCCCACAGTAATAATCTTTATCATATTTCTATCACCTCTGTAGGTTCATTTTGTCTTGCGATAATAATATTATTAAATTTCATATTATTTTCTTCTAGAGTCTCTTTAAATGTTTCTAATACTTTTTCTTCAGTATTATTTTTTTCACTTAAATGCGCAAAAACTATTTTTTTAGTATCTTTACCTATAAACTTACATAGATAATTACTTGCTTGTTTATTAGATAAGTGTCCCTTATCACTAATTACTCTTTGTTGTAAAAAGTATGGATAAGGACCATTTTTAAGCATTAATACATCATGATTACTTTCTAATACATATAGATTTCTATTAGATAATTCTTCATAATATCTACTATTGATATAACCAGTATCTGTAATATAAACCATAGATTTACTTTTATTCTTAATAATAAAACCCATCTGTTCTCCAGCATCATGACTAGTTCTTATAGTATTAATTCTAATATCTTTAATAATTGCTTCTCTATCTTGATATAATTCATATCTAAATTTACCTACTTGTTCTTCTAATATACCTAGTAGTTTTTCAGTTACATATATAATTGGATTATATTTTCTTATAAAAGTTTTAAGCCCATGTATATGATCTACATGAGCATGAGTTATTAAAACTGCATCGATATCATCAGGTTTAACACCTAATTTTTCTAATTCATTTACTATATATTGAGTGGTAGTACCAACATCTATTAATATCTTTGTTTCATCTGTTTCTACATAGCAAGAATTACCCTTACTACCACTTGATAATACGCATACTTTCATTAGTATAAACTTAACGGATTAAATACCGTTCCTCCACCATAAGCACCATATTTAGTACCACCATAGAATGTACCTAAGTGTAAGTGAGTACCTGTAGAAGAACCACTACATCCCATATAACCAATTACTTGTCCTTTAGAGACTACTTGTCCTGCCCCTACAACAACATTGCTAGTCATGTGGGCATATACTGCATATACTGAATTTGGATGTTGTATCCATACATAGTTACCAAATCCATCACCACACATATCATATGCTCCTCCACCATAATCAGCACATCCTGAATATGTTTGTAAAACTGTACCACTTTCTATAGCAAATATAGGAGAACCAAATCCACATCCAGATATATCTATACCTTCATGCATACGTCCCCAACGCCATTCAAAGTAACTTGTTATGATATAAGGAGATACTGTTGGCCATCCCCAAGATCCTGAACTTATAGCTGGATCAATAGGTCCTGAGTAAGTAGAACCTCCATATGTCTTCTTAGTACCTTTTCTAACAACTTTATTGATAGGTTCTTTTAATACTTCAACATTAGAAATATATGCTGGCTGGGCATCACCATTAATATATTGAATCTTTTCAGTTACTCTTTGAATACCATTAACACCCTCAACTTCTGTTTCTGTTGTTCCTAAATCCATAGAACTATCTTCTTTTTCTACTGTTTCATATGGTTTATCTTGATCTTCAACTATATGTTTTTCAACAACTAAATCTAGTACTGGTGCGATTAATGCGACACTTACTTTTTGTCCAACACTCAATAAATTATTCTTATTTGTAAATTCAGGATTAACTATCAAAAATTCATCTGTTGATAACTTATTATTAAACGCAACTGTTTCAATAGTATCACCTAATTTAACGGTATATTCATCACCAGAATCAAGTGTTCCAAATAATAAATACTTAGTTAAATCTGTTACATTGGTAAATATCATTTCATCTGTTGATATAAATGCTTCTTTAATAGATACATCTTGATCTATATATATATTTTCTATTTTACTACCTGTAGTCTTTATTTCTGGTTGTGTATCATTTTTATAATTCTTTACTTCTTCTTCATCAACAAATGCATTTAATACTTTTTTAACAGACTTATCAAATAAATCTTTCTCTAATAAGTATAATTTAATATCTTTCTTTTTCTCTTTAGAAATAGTTACTACATATCCTTTAATAGTAAAACTCTTTTTAGCTTTAATCTTTTTATATACAGCTTTTTCAGATAATATTTTACCATTATAAGTAATAGCTTTTTCTATATCTATACCATTAGGTATATATACTTTATCTACATCATATTCTTTCTTTAAACTCTTTTGTTCATTATTAATATATTCTTCTAGAGCTTTTTTAGATCTAATCGCTCCAATCATCTTTCCATCTATATATACTTTATATACTTCACTAGGATTACTCTTAGTATCTTTAAATCCTATTATCAATACTATTACAAATGCCACTAATATCGATATAATTACTGGAACATATGATTTAAACTTCTCCATAAGTCCTCCTTTATTCTTCGTTATTCTCTCTTTGATAATTAGCAAATGTTACTGTGCTTCCTTTAAATATAAATTCTATTGTTTTAGTAGGCCCATTTCTGTTCTTACCTATTATAAATTCACTTATACTAACATCATTACCCATAGCTTCTTTATTATAGTAATCATCTCTATATAAGAAACCAACCATATCTGCATCTTGTTCTATAGAACCTGATTCTCTTAAGTCACTCATTAATGGTCTTTTATCTGGTCTTCCTTCTACAGAACGTGATAACTGGGCAAGCGCAATTACTGGAACATGCAACTCCATAGCCATCATCTTTAATCCTCTAGATATCTCTGATACTTCTTGTTGACGATTGTTTGAGTTTTTAGCAGAACCTGTTATTAACTGTAAGTAGTCGATTACTATTAATGCTAATCCTTCTTTTGTAGATGCTAATCTTCTACATTTACTTCTAATATCAGATATTGTACTACCAGGGGTATCATCTATCTTTATATTTGTTTCAGCAAGAATAGAAACACTTTCACTTAGTCTTTTCCAATCTTCATTATCAAAATTACCATTTCTAAATTTACCAAAATTAATTTGACCAATTGATGAAAACATACGATTAACTAATTGTTCTGCGCTCATTTCAAAGTTGAATATCGCAACATTCTTTTTAGTATTTCTCGCAACATTACTTGCTATATTTAAAGCAAAAGCTGTTTTACCCATACCAGGACGAGCTGCTAAAATAATTAGTTCGTTTTCATGTAATCCACTTGTTAGTTTATCAAATTCATAAAAACCTGTTGATAAACCTGTTATTTCATTTTTATTTTCACTTAATATTTCTAAATCTGATTGAGCTTTAAAAACAACATCTTGTATATTTCTAAATTCACCAGTTTTTCTCTTTTGTACAACATTAAATATCTTACTTTCTGCAGCATCTAGTATCTCATTAACTGGTCCATCTGACGTGTATGAAGATACACTAATCTCATTTGATGCCTCAATTAATTTTCTTAGAATAGATTTATCATGTACTATTTTAATATAATAATCTACATTAGACGCACTTGGTACAAAATTAGCTATTTCTATTAAATATTCTAAATTTCCAACACTTGATAGTTCTTTAGCACTTTCTAATCTATCAGTTATTATTGTAATATCAACAGGAATTCCTTCACTATTCAAGTCTTTTAACACTTCAAATATTTTTTGATGAGATTCTAAATAAAAGTCTTCTACATCTAATTCATCACATATCTTTTGAAGAGCTAATTTTGAAAGAAATGCTGATCCTAATACTGACTGTTCTGCTTCTAAACTATATGGTATATTCTTATTATTCATAATATCACCTATTTTACTAACTTTATCTTTAATTCTACTACTACTTTTGGATGTAATTCTACTTTAACTATATGAGTACCTAAACTAGAAATACTTCCATCTATATAAATCTTTTTCTTATCAACTTTATATCCATCTTTTGCAAGTTCATCCGCTATTGCTTTACTAGAAATAGTTCCAAATACCTTATCTTCTTTTCCAGTTTTAACTTTAAATACATATTCTTTTTTTTCTAATTCTTTTTTTATTTTTTCACATTCTTTGATTAATTCTTTTTCTTGTTCATTTCTAGTATTTATTTGGTTATTTAATATTTCTTTACTTCTTTCTGTATATTTAATTGCGTATCCATTTTTTATTAAAAAATTCTCTGCATATCCATCTTTTACTTCTTTGATTTCATCCTTTTTTCCTTGACCTTTAAGATCTTTTAAAAATATTACTTTCATGAATACACCTTCTTTCAAATATGTAATACTATTATACTATATTTTTAAATAAAGAAAAAGAGATTAACATTAATCTCTTCTATTTCTTATTTAACAAATGGTATAACTGCCATTATTCTAGATCTTTTAATAATTTTAGCTACTTCTCTTTGATGTTTAGCACATGTTCCAGTAACTCTTCTTGGTAATATTTTACCTTTTTCATTTATATATTTACGCATGTCTTCTGCATTCATGAAATCTAATTCTTTTCCTGCGCATAATTGACATACTTTTTTCTTTCTTCTTGGTCTAAATTCTGCCATAATTCCCTCCTTATTAATTATTAAAATGCGATGTCATCATCACTAATTTCTATAGAATCTCCAAAATTAGCAAATACTTCATCTGACATATCAGTTTCATTCATACTATTATCTTGATTTACAAAATCAGCTGGTGTAACTTGTGACATAGAGTCATCACTAGTTCTATTTTGACTTTGAGCTTTTGTTTCTAAAAATTGAACTGAATCTGCTACTACATCTGTAGTATATATTCTTTGTCCATCTTTTTCATAGCTACCAGTTTGAATTCTACCTTCAACTGCTACTAAACTACCTTTAGAAACATATTTCTTAACATTTTCAGCTTGTTTTCTCCAAACAACTACACTGATAAAATCAGTACCTTGTTCACCACTTTGACTTTGAAATGGTCTATTAACTGCTAATGTAAATCTTGCAGTAGCAATATTACTACTTGTATATCTTAATTCTGGATCTCTAGTTATTCTTCCAATTAATTCTACTCTATTCATAGTATTCTCTCTTTCTACTATAACTTAATTATAATATGTCTTAGTATGTTTTCATCAATAGTCGCTAAACGATTAAATTCATCAATAGCTGTATTATCTGATTCAATATTAATTAGATAATAATATCCAGTCTTTTGACCTTTAATAGTATAAGCTAATTCTCTATGACCTATTTCTTTTGAACTTAATATATTAGCACCATTTTTTACTAATACTTGTTCAAAATCTTTAGCAATCTTTTCAACTGCATCTTTTTCTAAATCAGGTCTTATGATGAACGAAATTTCATAATTTTTCATTCTTACACCTCCCTTTGGTCTATGGTTTGCCTCTTCGCAAACAGAGAGTAATTAAATACTCGATATGTATTATAACAAAACATAATAGAAAAGTAAATATAAATTAATTGATTTTTAAATCTTAAAATGATATACTTAATTTGTTAGGTGATATATATGAATAAAACTTTTATAAAGACAATTCTTATATTATTAGCAGTTATGATTGTAATATTCGCAATAATAGCGGTTTTCAATCTAAGAAATAATACTGGAGATAATTCAGGATTCGCTTCATCAACTACTTATAATCAAGTAGTAGATTCAAATACTACTAATACTACAAGTGGTAATTATCAAATAGGTAGTAAAAGAAATCCAGTTGAAGAATTTTCTAAAAACTATACTATACTATTTATTATTTCAATGGTTCTGCTAGTAATATTCTTAATATTTTATTTCTATTTAAACAGAAAAAAGGAATGGTAATCCATTCCTTTTCTTATACATTAAATCTAAAGAATACTATATCTCCATCTTGCATTAAGTAATCTTTACCTTCTAATCTCATTTTACCTGCTTCTTTAGCTTCTTTTTCTCCACCATATTTCATATAATCTTCAAAAGAAGTAACTTCCGCTCTTATGAAACCTTTTTCAAAATCAGTATGTATAATTCCTGCACATTTAGGTGCTTTCATACCCTTCTTAAAAGTCCACGCTCTACATTCATCCTTACCTGCGGTAAAGAAAGTCGCAAGACCAAGTAAATCATATGTCGCTGTTATTAATTTATCTAATCCACTTTCAGTTAATCCTAAGTCAGTTAAGAATAATTCTTTAGATTCATCATCTAATTCACTTAATTCACTTTCTACTTTTGCACTTAACATAACTACTTTAGCATTTTCATTTTTCGCATATTCTTCTACTTCTTTAACATAACTATTACCAAGAACTATATCATTTTCAGATACATTAGCCATATATATTATTGGTTTTTTAGTTAATAAACTATAATTCTTTAATATCTTTTCTTCATCTTCAGTATATTCTAATCTTCTCGCAGGTATATTCTTTTCTAAAGCTTCTTTTACTCTTTTTAATACATCTACTTCTTTTAAAGCTTCTTTATCCTTTGTAGTAACTGCTTTCTTTTCTATTTTATCTAATCTATTATCAACTACTTCTAAATCACAAAATACTAACTCTAAATTAATTATTTCTATATCTCTAATAGGATCTACATTACCTTCAACATGAGTAATATTACTATCTTCAAAACATCTAACTACTTCACATATCGCATCTACTTCTCTTATATGAGATAAGAACTTATTACCCAATCCTTCACCTTTAGAAGCACCTTTTACTAAACCTGCAATATCAATAAATTCATATGAAGTAGGTACAACTCTTTCTGGTATTTCTTTCTCCGCTAAGAATTCAAGTCTACTATCTGGTACTGTAACTATTCCTACATTAGGATCTATTGTCGCAAATGGATAATTCGCAGCCAATATATTCTTCTTTGTTATCGCATTAAATAATGTACTTTTACCTACATTAGGTAATCCTACTATTCCCGCTGTTAAACCCATAATATAACCTCATTTCCTAATTAAGTATATCATTATATATAGAATTATTCAAATATAAAATATTACGTCATTTCTATTTTCAGCTTGTTAGTATTACTAACCAACTCATTTTTTATTCAGTTGTCCGTTTTTTCAGGACAACTCATTTTTCAATTGTCGACAATTTGTCGGTACTTCATTCCTCCCTCACTAATAATATTCTCCATTTATATGATAAATTTCCTTATAAAACACAAAAAAAGTAAGGTTTCCCTTACTTTTCTGATTTTACTTTATTTATGAATATAGTTTCACTAGAATTATTAGTAGTAAACCCTTTATAATCTTTACTTAAGTTAACTAATGCTTCCGCTCTTGATGAATAAGTTTTAATTGTTCCTGTATAACTACTTATTTTTTTTATACCTTGATTATTAAATGTACTTATGCCATTACTAAGTTCAGTAGAACCATTATATAACTTTTCTAACCCACTATTTAACTCAAGCAATCCATTATTTAGAGTAATCATATTTTCTTTTACTCTTTTAGATGCTTCTTTCTTTACTTCTTCTGCGACTGATTCCGCAACTACTGGTGCTACTTTACCAGCGACTGTTTTAGCTGTTTCAGAAGCTGTTGCTTTAGCTGTTTCAGAAGCTACCATAGGCGCAACTTTTGATGCAGTACCTCTTGCGACTGCTGGTACAACAGCACTTACTACACTATTTGCAGTACTTTCAGCTGAGCTTAATGCAGAGTTTTCTGCAATTTGTTTAGCACTTGCTATCGCATTACTTTCAGCGGATGTATACATTTGGGATTTAGAAGCTGCTAACTTACTAGATATAGTGCTATTTAAATTAGTACTTATAGTAGTTGCGACATCTATATCTACTTGATTATTAGATAACATAACAATTGCTTCAGGACTAATATTTAAACTAGAACTAATTCCATTAACTAATGAATCTACATTAGATCTTGCTGCTGCTCTAATACTTTCACCATATTGATTCTCCACAGCGTAATCTACACCAGCAACAATCTGTGCTTTTTGTTCATTACTTAATGTGATAGTACCTACTTCTGATAAAGCTGCACTAGAAATAGAATTTAATACTTCTTCATTTAATGTTGCTCTTGAAGCTGCTAAAGCACCTATTTGATTTAATTCTTCTTCTGATAAACTAGCGCCTGATATAGCTTTATCTCTTATTCCATTTAATGTATCTTCATCTAATACATTTCCTTCATTACTATCTAAAGAATTAATAGATTCACTAATCTTTTTAGTTATTAAACTAGATCCATCATATGCACTTTTTAAACCATTATTTAACTCTTTAGAACCATTTTCTATCTTATCCATACTACTTTGAAGAATATTTATACTATCTACTAAACTATCTATGTCTTTAAATGCATTTAAATCCTTTTCTTCAATTAGTTTTGGAGTAGCGACTATATATATATTATTTAATTCAAACTTACTTGTATCATATGTTATTTCAATCCTATTTAAATTATTCAATTTATCTATATTTAAACTTTCATATAATCCAGGGGATGCGATAGATCCTATAACGGCTTTAGAGCCTGTTTCAACAACTTTACCATTACTAACACTAATATTACTATTATTCTTAGTATCAATAATAGTACCTCCCATAACTACAAATGGTGTATATATATCTTCTATTTTTCCATTAATATTAACACTATTCTTTAATGTATTTTCTAAAGAAATATCAATCTTAACATTACCTTTTTTACCAACCATTTCTTTAGCACTTTTCTTTTCACCATCTAAATAATAATTAATACTAATCTTAATAGGTGATTCTTTAGTAGTAGAACCTTGATAGTATATATCTTTACCATCACTTTTCCACTTTAAAGTTTCTCCTTCTTTAGAAAATGTTTCAGAACCATTTAGATTAATTATCTCATTTAAAGAAGAATTATCTATATATTCATCTTTATCTTTTGAACATATATGATTTGTGACAGTTGTTTTATTAATACTACCATCAGTATTTAAATTAGAAAAAACAGATTCAGTTTTAGTTAAAGCACTAACTGGGCATAAAACACTTAAACTTAATAATGATACAAATCCTTTCTTAATAAAATTATTCATCTATAAAACCTCCTTCATATTTTTAGTAGTTTTCATAATTAATTTATCAAATAAAAGTAATAATGATGGAAGAATAAATATAACTACTATCATAGATATAATTGCTCCTCTAGAAAGTAATGTACATATAGAACCAATCATATCAATTTTTGAATAAACTGAAACTCCAAATGTTGCTCCAAAGAAACATAACGCTGATATAAATATTGATGGAACACATGAACTAAGAGTTTCTTTCATTGCTTTTTCTTTATTTTTTTCTTTAGTTCTCTCCTTCAAGTAGGTTGTAGACATAAGAATGGCATAGTCTATGGTAGCACCTAATTGAATTGTTCCAACGACTATACTAGCAATAAAAGGTAAAGTTACTCCTGTATAATAAGCAATTGCCATATTAACAAATATTGCAAATTCTATTGTTAAAATTAGTATAAATGGTAATCCAATAGATTTAAGAACAAAAAGCATTAATAAGAATATAACTAGAATAGAGGCATAATTAACCATTTTAAAATCATGATCTGCAATTACAGTTAAGTCTTTCATTAATGGTCCTTCACCCGCAACTATTGCCTTTTTGTCATACTTTTTAACTATATTATTAACCACCCCTACTTGCTCGTTTAATTCATCTGATGCAATTTCATATGTAGAATTAATTATTATTAATTGATATTTATCACTATCCATAATACTTTCTAAATCATCCGGCATTATTTCTGTAGGTAAATTAGTTAATGTTCTTGGTGATAATACTAAATCAATACCCTTTACTTCTTTTAATTCATTAACTAACTCTTCTACTTTTTCTTTCTTAATATTTTTATCTAATAATACCATTTCTGGTGAAACTATATTATATTCTTCTTTTAACCTTGAATTAGCAATTGAACTACCTAAATCTTTAGGTAATGACTTATCTAGTTTATAATATACTCCTACTTTATTATTACCATATATAGCTGGAATAATTAGTATTAAAAATATAACTAATATTACATTTCTTCTTTTAATAATTACATTTATTAATTTATCAAATTTTGGCATAAAATTTTTATGTTTAGTTTTTTCTATTTGTTTATCAAATAAAAGTAATAATGATGGGAATATTATTAATACACATAATAATCCAAATAAAACTCCTTTTGCCATAACTAAACCTATATCTTTACCAAGAGTCAAATCCATCGAGCATAACGCTAAGAAACCTGCGATAGTTGTTAGGGATGAACCTATAACCGATTTAAATGTGTCATTAATTGCTAATTCCATAGCTTTCTTTTTATCTTTGTTAGTCTTTTTTAAATCTTCATATTTATGATATAAGAATATGGAGAAATCAGTTGTTACTCCAAGTTGTAATACTGCTGTTATTGCTTTAGTAATATAAGAAATTTCACCTAGCATTATATTTGATCCTAAGTTATATAATATAGCCATACCAATATTACCAAGTAAGAATATTGGAACAATATATGAGTCACTCGCAAATATTAATACTATAAAACAAAGCACTACCGCAATTAATACGTATGCAGTTATCTCTTGATCTGATAATTCCATGGTATCAACAACCATCGCTGTCATTCCACTAACCTTTGAAGGATCTTTAGTAATTTTTCTAAGCTCTCTAACCGCTTCAATTGTCCCCTCATCTGATGTACTTTCTTTAAATGTAACTACCATTAAAGTTGAATCTTTCTTAACCAATTTATCTTTTAATTCATCAGGAATAAATTCCACAGGAATAGTGGTATCAGTCACATCATATATACTAAATACTTTATTAACACCCTTAATATCTTTAATTTTTTCTTCTAACTTTAAAACATCTACTGCCTTCTTATTATCAACAAATACAAAAGAAAAAGCACCTGTTTTAAAATCATCTGTTAATATGTTTTGACCTTTTATTGTTTCAATATCTTTAGGTAAATAAACTAATATATCATAATTAATCTTGGTATGAACATAACCAATTAAAGCTGGAATCAATAAAAGTATTGATATAATAACAATTAACTTACTATTATTAGTAATAAACTTTGATATCCTTTTCATTTTCTCCCTCCACTCTAAATTCTATTCATACATATTTAAAAGTTAACATATAAAATTATCAATCTGTATAGATAAACAACATTTTTTAATTTTTGTATTAATAAATAATCAACAAAGTGTTGTTTATCTTTACTTTTGTCTAAATATGAATATAATTAAATTTGGTGATATTTATGACTAATAAAACTGATTTAAGAATAATAAAAACTAATAATACTTTATATGAAGCCTTAATTCTTTTATTAAAAGACAAAACATTTGAAGAAATAAAAGTATCTGATATATGTTCAAAAGCATTAGTAAATAGATCAACATTTTATTCTCATTTCAATGATAAATATGAATTATTTATTTCTTTAATAAATAATTTAAAACAAGAACTGGAAAATGACCTTAAATCAATAGAAGAAGATAATCTAAAAGACTATTATTTAAAAATGATAAGAGTTTTTCTTACTCATATTGAAGGAAAAGAAGAAATATATAAATCCATACTTATTAACAATAGATCAAGCATTATCATGGATATGATATATGACACAATTACAGAAGACATTAATAAAAGAATAAAAAATAACAACAAAGATGTACCTAATGATATTTTTACAGCATACTACTTAGGCGCAATTGTTAATACAGGAATTGAATGGTTCAAAAACGATAAAAAATACTCTAAAGAACAACTATTAGAGTATTTAGATAAGTTAATGGTATAAGAAAGAGACACTAATTTTTAGTGTCTTTATTGCTCCTTCAGGGAGCATAGCGCAACGGGTAAATCACACCTATTTAATCCCTTTAAAATCAACGTTTTCAAGGTGCATAATTTAAAAATATTTAATCTTGCACAGCAAAATTTAGTATAATTGTTGTGCAGAAACTATGCAGGCATAAGAAAAGCATATATAGGATACGTAGCTATATATGCTTTTTTTTATTCACAAGGAAATTCTATAATAAAACTAAATGACGATTCATTGTTATTAATTCTAACAATATCTGTTCTATATACATATCCATGTTTATCTAATATTTCTTTAACCATACTTAGTCCAATTCCTGTACCTTTAGAAACCGCATTTTTGCCACGATAACCACGCTCAAATATTTTTTCATATTCTGTTTCCTCAATCAATGGACTTCTATTACTAATTTTAAATATTGTTTTATCATTACTTTCCTCAAAGTCAATATTAATGTCACAGTTATGTAAAGAATGTTTAATGGCATTTTCCATTAAAATAAACATCACCAAATAAATATTTTTAGATAAAATTACTGTGTTTTCCTGTTCATAATCTATCTTCACATTAATTTTTTTCTTCTTTGCCTGATACTTCATCATTATTTGAAGCTTTCTAATAATAGGATATAATTTTCCTCTAATTCGCTTATTATCAGATTCATTAACTCCGTAATAAACATTTAATCTATAATTAATTAAATCATACAGTGCTAACATTGCCTTAATATCATCATCTTGTTCAGGTAATTCCGGATGTTTTAATTCTATAGTTTCAGACATACTGTTAAAATATCCACCCATATTTCTCAAATCATGCATACAATCTCTAAGTTCAATATTTTTTGTATACAAATCATCAATATCTTCCATAATATCTATTAGTTGTTCTTCACTGTAAAGATCATAATTATTGATTTTATCATTTCTCATTTTCAATGTTTTAATTAATTTACTATTATCTTTATCCTTTAATATAATTGATGTATAAATATTATTTTTTTTAAAATATGAATAAAAACCATAAGGACATTGATATAATCCTTCGCTACAATTATCTAAAATATTTTTATAAAAGTTTTGGCATTTTTTAGTATTATCACTAATACACTTTAAACAAAAATCTGGTATTTCTCTCTTTGATTCATTAGTTAATGTATTTGAACTCTTATCAAATTGTATAAAACTTTTCATACATTATTTCGTTAAATACGCCTTTACTATTTCTATTGCACTATCAATGATAAAACTAACAATGCTTGATCTAATACCTGATTTAATATCTTCCATAACTTTTGTTGTATCCTCATGCTTTAATATTCCACGAACATAACAATCTTCTAATAAAGCAATATTTTTTGGTGTAGTTCCTTGTTCACTAATTTTCTTTCTAAAATTTTTCCAACTTTCAATAGGATCATTTATAATTTCAATATATTTATCAATAATTTCGGCTATTTCTGCATTTTTTAGATTTTTTGGGATGATATCATCTACGTCTGGAGAAAATCTATAAAAATCTAAACTTTGATCTTTAGAACTAAATATTATAACTATTTTTGATGGATATGTTTTTTTTATTAATTTGGCTAAAGCTGCTCCCTGATATACAGGATCTATATCCCTAGCTATACCATTGATATCACAGAAAACAATATCATAATTTTCATAATCAGATAATTTTCCATATTGTTCTTTTATTTCAATATCAAGATAACCCAAACTTTTTAATATTTCATCGTCAAATCCCTCATCATCTATTATGACTATTCTAATATTTTTTTTATCTCTAATCGTAACGGATTTAATCTTGTCACGTGAATTTTCTAAATCCTCTATAGTATATAAATCATTTATTCTCTTCTTTTTCTTAAAAATATTCATATATAACACCCTCCAAACTACAACAATTCTAAATATTTATTTAACATTTCAATTTCTAATTCATTAACTAGTTTAACAAAATCAGTATAATCTCCAGTAGTATGTGCTTTATCTAAAGCATTATAATATTCTAATCTTTTTTCTTTTTTTACAATTACTGGAAGATATCCACTATTCATTAAAGATAAATTCATGACTAATCTTGAAGTTCTACCATTACCATCAACAAATGGATGTATTTTAACTAATTCACCATGTAATAATGCAGCTCTAATAATTGGATGATATTTTTTCCAATCTTTATAATTAATAATTAATTTTTCCATTAATTCAGGAACTATTAAATAATCTGGTGGAATATGTGTAGCACCTTTTATTTTTACATTCTCATCTCTATATTTACCTGCATTATCATCATCAATTTCTTTTAAAACTAATTGATGAATATTTTTAATATTCCATTCAGTTACAGGTTCTTTATCTTTAATAAGATCATCTAAGAATAATATTGCTTGTTCATGATT
>CAZJSD010000029.1:0-16884 GCA_964548815.1 uncultured Muribaculaceae bacterium | reverse complement strand
TATGTTTTTAAATCTTAGTGCACATTAATTGTGCACTTTCAAAAATAATCAACAAAATAAATAAAATAATGATTGTGAAAGAATAATAATTTGACAAAGTATGATGTGTATGTTAGTATATCGTTTATCTTTTTATGAAGGGGGGATTTTAAATGAATATAGAGGAATTAAAAAGATTAAAAGAACAATTAGATTCAGAAAAGAATTATAGTGTGATTTGGAGAAATGATATTTGTTATGATTCATCTGTAGGAATTATGGAAACAAAACCATTATCAGAATATGTTACTGAAAATAGTACTAAAGAATTTGTTGAACAAATTGAATCATTAATTGAAAAGACTGTAAGAAGATTAGGTCAAACAAATTTTTCATATAATTATATTGAATTGTTTACAAACACTGGTTATTTGTGTAATACAAATTTTTTACGTGAGTTACGAAATAAATTTGATCAAGATGAGATATCAGGTGAACGAACAGGATTTATAGAAGATTCTATAATAGCTAATTCATCATCTACATATGTTCCACTAGAGTTTAAAATACTTCCATCAACAGTATACTCAGATATTGACGAATGTCCTCATACCCTAGAAGATGTTAAGTCAGGAGTAGAGGTAATTAATGACCTTAATATAGAAACAGTAAAAGGAGTAGTTGATATTAGAGAATTTATATCTAGAATTCAAGATTTAGGATATACTTTTACTAGTGGTGATGGTAATAATGTAAAAAGTTATGATGATTTTATAAGAATTCGTAATGAAATAACTGAATGTTGGTTTGTTGGAGTGGATTTATCAAGAAATCTTGATGAAGAAAATTGTTCTTCAAAAACAAAAATATATAAAAAAATAGATTAAAAACATTTTTAATCTATTTTTTCTTTTTTAAAATAAAAAAGACATTAATGTCTTTTATTTCTTTATTATATCTTTTACCGTTTTAGCAATCTTTTCCGAATTATTACCTTGGAATGCTTGAAGTACTTCAATAGGAACTGCAAATATAATTGTATTTGATTGATCTGAAGATAAGTCATTTAAAGTAGCTAGTGTTCTTAAATGTAATGCACCAGGTGAATCACTTAATACTGCTGCTGCTTCAGCTAAGTTATCAGCAGCTTCTTTTTCACCCTTAGATTTAGTAATAACAGCTTCTTTTTCTCTTTCTGCTTCAGCTACTTTAGCAATTACTCTTTGCATTTCTTCAGGTAATTTAACGTCTTTTAATTCAACGTTTTCAACTTTAATTCCCCAAGGATCAGTTGCTTCATCAATTACATTACATATTTCAGAAGATATTTTATCTCTTTCAGATAATAATTCATCAAGAGATACTGCACCAACTGCATTTCTCATAGTTGTTTGAGCAAGTTGACCTACTGCATATTGATATCTTTCAACTGCAAGTATTGCTTTAGATGCATCAAATACTTTATAGTATATAACTGCATTAATTCTAATAGATACATTATCTTTAGTAATAGCGTCTTGTTCTGGAACATCAACAGCTTTAGTTCTTATATCTACTTTCTTATAAGATTCTATTATTGGTAAAACTATTTTCCATCCTGGATTCATAATTTTAACAAATTTACCAAATCTAAATTTGATACCTCTTTCATATTCTGATACTTGTCTAATTGAAATAAGTAATATAAATAGAATTACTCCTAAAATAATATACATACTATTCCTCCTTTCATAATATTATATTTTTTTAATTATTAAAAATCAATAATTATTATTGAAAAAAATGTCATATTATTATATACTTATATTAAGAAAGGAGTTAGGGAAAATGGAATATAATTACAATTATACAGCAGGAAGTACTTTAGGTACATCACCAAGCGATTTTTCTGTAGGAGCAATATTTGGTTCTATAGGTGTTGTTGGTTGGATTATCTCAATTGCACTTACTGTTGTAATGATTATTTCAATGTGGAAAGTGTTCGAAAAAGCTGGAAAAGCTGGATGGATTTCTTTAATCCCATTCTACAATTTATGGACACTATTTGAAATAGGTGGACAAAAAGGTGCATATATATTCTTTATGTTCATTCCATGCGTTGGTGGAATAATCTATTTAGTATTCGAAATCAAAGCTTACTTAGAAATCGCTAGAAGATTTGGTAAAGAAACTTGGTTTGGTATTCTAAGTATTTTCTTCCCATATGTTACATTCGCTATTTTAGGATTCTCTGATGCTAAATATAGTGATGTTCCAGCGGAAAAAAAAACTAGTATTTTAGATGTTGATTTAGATGGAGTTCCCGAATCCGATGAAAGAACTTTTGATTATGGCTTTGAAAAAGAAGACACAATCGTTATGAAACCAGTTGATAAAGGAAGTAAAACTAAATCAACTGCGAAGAAAAGTACAAAAAAGAAATAGAATTCTATTTCTTTTTTTGTGCACTATATAGTTCATATAATCTTTTAAATCTTTCAAAATGTATTATTTCTCTTTGCCTTAAAAAAGATAGGGGAGATAGTATTTCTGGATCATCTGTTAGGTCCATTAAATTTTCATATGTTGCTCTTGCTTTTTGTTCAGCAGCCATATCTTCAGAAATATCAGCAAGTGGATCACCAGTTACGGCAAAATATGATGCTGTAAAAGGTGTACCATTTGAATTTTCTGGATATATTCCAAGTTTATGTTCTGTGTATTGAGAACCTAACCCTTCTTTTTCTAGTTCTTCAGGAGTAGCGCCATCAAGTAATTGATATACCATTGCGCTTATAATTTCCATATGTGCCATTTCTTCTGTTGCGATATCAGTTAATTCACTTTTACCAAAATCATCAGGCATAGTATATCTTTGGTTTAGATATCTTAAAGTGGCTCCTAATTCACCATTTGCACCCCCACATTGAGTAATAATATATTTAGCCATTTTTATATTTTTCTTTTTAATATTTACAGGAAACTGTAATTTTTTTTCATATTTCCACATAGTTACATCCTTTCCCAAGGCCAAGGTGATTTGACCCAGCCCCAATTAAAATCATCATTAATTCCTAAGCATATTTTTCCATACCTAGATTCATATTCTTTTTCTAATCTATCAGCTTCTTCTTTATATTGATTATAAATACCAATTGCCTGAACATCATCTGGATAAAGATCTAAATATAAATTCATCTCATGCGCAGCGAAACAGTATCTTTGAATATTTAGTAACAATTCTTCTTGTGGATTATTAGCTTTTACATTAGCGATATATTTATATGGCCAAAATAAATTATCAAACATATTTCCTCTATTAAAACCTTCATTAACATTTACTAGTTTATTATTTCTAGATAAATTATCGTTCATAAAACCTTCCTTTCTTAGATATACTATGATAAAAGTCTATATTTGATAGAGCATTTGCCTATTTTATGATAAAATTATTATGGGTGATACAATGGATAGAATTATTATGCATATTGATGTAAATTCAGCTTTTCTTTCTTGGTCTGCCATAAAACTATTAAATGAAGGTTCTAAGATAGATTTAAGAAATGAAATATCTGTTGTATCAGGTAGGGAAGTATCTCGTCATGGTATAGTTGTCGCTGCATCTATTCCAGCGAAAAAGATTGGTATTAAATCACCTATGAATTTAAGAGATGCTAAAAAGATATATAAAGATGTAATTGTTACATTACAAGATAGAGAATTCTATAAGAAATGTTCAAATAATATGATGAGACTAATAAAGTATTTATTTCCTAAGTATGAACAGTTTTCTATAGATGAGTGTTTTGTTGATTATACAGATATGAAAAAATTATATGGAGATGAAGTTAAATTTGCGCATAAATTAAAGAACGAAATATATAAAAGATTTGGTTTTACAGTTAATGTTGGAATTGGTAATAATAAGTTGCTTGCGAAAATGGCAAGTGATTTTGAAAAACCTAATAAAGTACATACTCTATATTCAAGTGAAATCAAAGAAAAGATGTGGCCTCTTCCTATTTCAGATTTATTTATGGCTGGTAAATCATCTGTATCTAAATTAAAAAGTTTAGGTATAGAAACTATAGGTGATTTAGCTAATTATGACGAAAATAAACTAATAGGTATATTAAAATCACAAGGAAAAATGCTTTATGAATACGCAAACGGAATAGATAATTCTCCTGTGGAAAATAAATATGATGATAGGAAAGGAATTGGTTTTTCAAAGACATTAGAAGAAGATATAGAAGATAAATATAGATTATATGAGGAGTTAAGACACTTTTCAGAAAAAATATCTAAGGAATTAAAGAAGAGAAATCTATATGCTAGAACAATAGTTGTTACTTTAAGGTATTCATCTTTTAAAACATATAATCATCAATTAAAATTTGATAATAGTACTAATCTTGAAGATGAAATATTTGATAAATCAAAAGAAGCGTTTAATAAATTATGGAATTTAGAACCAGTAAGATTAATAGGTCTTAGAGTAACAGATATGTCTAATAATAATGATATCCAATTATCTTTATTTGATGAAAATAATAAAGTAATTAAAGAAAAAGAAATAGATAAATTAATAGATAGTATCAATAAAGAATTTGGTTCTGGGACAGTATTTAAGGGATTAAAAATAGATAAAGAGAATAAGTAGAATTATAATACTTATTTTTAATTTGACTTTTTTTAATTATTTATATAAAATATATTCCCAATAAATCGTTTAAAGGGGTTTATTATTTTTAAGAAGGGATGATTTAGATGGCAAAGAAAAGAGAAGATTATTTAGATTTAATCACAAAAATTGGTTTAGATAATATGAGACTTTTAGATAATTGTAAAAGACAAGGTTTAAAAAAATTAATATTGGTTGCGTTAGGTAATTCAATAAGCGCAGGTTTATCATTAGGTGATGAAAATGTTCCATTATTAGATAGAAATACATTATTAGAGGTTATGTGTGATGAATATAATATAGATTTATATAAATATAAATTTGCTAGAACTAAAAATAATAGTGATGAAAGTGTTTTTGAATGGATTACTAACAATAATACTGAAAAAGATATGAATGACATGAATAGAAAAGACTATAGAAATACTCTATTGAACGGTAAGAGAGTAATGAGTGAAAAAGATCTTAAAGAAACATATGTAGATAGAGAAGAAAGTGATGTTTCTATACAAGATATTCTATATCATACTGAAGAAGATACTGCGAATATTTCAATATATAATGGATGTACAGGTTCTTTTATTGAAAATTTAAAGGATGGAAAAACTCATAAGTCTACTGATGCGATTAATAAAGATTTAGCGTATATAGAATCTATTTTTGGTTTAATTCAAAATGCAAATAGAAAAAATGAATCAGAGATGCATGTTTATTTATGTGGAGTACCAAATATATATAATTTAGGTATGAATAATAAATTAGTAAATAGAAAACTAAAAAATATTTCTGCAAGATATGCTCATTCTACATTTGTAGATAATACTATTAATGCTAATTATAATGCAATTATAAATAATATAGATTGTGATAAATATCAGTATTTATTATTAACAAGAGCAATTCTAAATAGTGTTATTAAAAACTATGAGAAAAGATCACTATTAATAGATTTAGATAGAGACTTATATAAATTAAATAATAAATTAGAAAAGTTAAACTTTACTAGAAATACATATGATGAAGTATTATCAGTAATAGGTGAATACGCATTTATGTATAGTCAAGATGATGATTATGCATTCTTAAATATGGCAAGAGATTATATATTAGAAAGACATTCATATGATTTTTCTAAATTAGATAAAAAAGCTATTAAAGATGCACCTGATTTATTACTAAGACCATAATTATATTTAAAAAAATATAAATAGATGATATAATTATTAGAGTCAAGGAGGTTTACAATGAATGATTTAGAGTTATCATATTTTAAAACTAATTATAATAGTTTATGTAATAGTGATATTAAAAGTGATGAATTAAGAGTATTATTAGCGGCTTCAAGAACAGAAATTAAAAAAGAAAATAGTAATAATGTAGTTGTTTATACTGGTTCATATAAAAAGGTTAATAATAAACTATTAATAACATATGAAGGAGATTTAAAGGCTAATTATAAAAGATACATGGATATTGAAACAAGTGAATTATATCTAGTAAAATTATCAGATGTTAATGATTTTGAAAAAAATCATATTGTTATTAAGAAAGAAAATGGTTGCGAAAATATTCAAATGTATGATAGAAATTATGATGAAGTAAAGGCAGAATTCTTTAAAGGAGTTATAACTGAACCTCAAGATAAGGTAATACTAAAATTAGTAAATAGAAGAAAAGATCAATAATGATCTTTTTTTAATTTAAATATAATTATTGTAAGTATTATATTTTCATATTATAGAGTGAATGGGGGCTTAAATATGGAAATATTTTATAAGAGTATAAGTGATAGTTCTATTAGAAATCTTATAATAATATCGTTAGTAATGATTTTTATAGATATTATTACAGGTTATTTAAAAGCAATTAAAAATAAAAAGATTAATTCTTCAATAAGTAGAGATGGATATGTTAAAAAGATAGGATGGATTGTGGCAATATTACTTGGTTTTATGATGGATTATATGCTTAATATTAATTCATTTTTGAAAGGAACAGTATTTGTATCTATAACAACTGAAGGGATGAGCATATATGAGAATTTGTCAGAAATAGGTGTTAAGTTACCATTTTCAAAATATTTTGAGAAAGTAGAGGGGGGTGAAAAAAATGAGTGATTTTGGAATAGATATCTCTACTTGGCAAGATAATCTTGATTATTCTTTAGCGTCATCACAAGGAGTTAAATTTGCAATATTGAGAGCGGGTTTTAGTACTACAAAAGATAATCAATTTGAAAAACATTATGAAAATGCAAAGAAGCAAGGATGGAATATGGGTGCATATTGGTATAGTTATGCAAAGACAAAAGAAGAAGCAATCAGTGAAGCAAATACATTTTTAAGTATTATTAAAGGAAAAGAGTTCACTTATCCAATCTATTTAGACATTGAAGATTCTTCTTTATCTAATCTTGGAAGAGAAAAATTAAACGAAATAGTTAAATCGTTTGGTAAAGTAATAGAAGATGCAGGATATTATTTTGGTGTTTATACTAATATTAATTGGTATAAGAATATTATTTCTGGTTCAGAGTTAAATAAAAAATATGACTGGTGGATTGCTTATTGGGGTGATAGTAGACCTAATAATATAGACTATGGTATATGGCAAAATACTTCTTCTTATAAAGTTGGAGGTAGTACTATTGATTCTGATTATTGTTATAAAGATTATCCAAGTATAATTAGGAATGCTAAACTAAATCATCTAGATGGTTCTAGTAGTAATATTAATCCTAATATTTATATAGTAAAGAAAGGTGATACGATTTTTATGGGGAATAATGAGTATTAAATTAAATTTTATATATAAAATACTGTTAAAGTTGAGAAAAACTCAACTTTTTTTGATATAATTTAATTATCAAGAACTTTTTGAAAGGAGTACGATTTTTATGAAAGTAAAATTAAGTGAAGTAATTGATGCATTAGACTTTACGAACGATGAAATTGAATACTATTATAATCCAGATAATGGAGAAATATTTATGTCTAATATTGGAGAGTTTGAAGACTTAAATGAGGATGAATTAGATGAATTATTTGAAAAATCTATTATGCTACCTACTAGATATGATATTAATGAATATGAAATGATGGAAGATTTTGCGGAGACTATCGAAGATACAAGATTACAAAATCAATTATATATTTCTCTAAATGGCAGTGGTGCATTTAGAAGATTTAAAGATACTTGTATTAATTTTGATATTATCAATGATTGGTATAAGTTTAGAGATGAAAAATATAAAGAACTTGCCATAAATTGGTGCAAAGAGAATAATATTGAATTTGAATAGGAGATGAATCATGAAGAAGTTTTTAAGAAATTATGATTTTGAAGATCATTTTGAATCACATATTCTATCCCGTGGGAAAAATTACTATAAAGAAAATAGAATATTAGATATTTGGTGTCAAGAAGATTTAATAATTGCTTATATTGATGGTTCTGAAATATATAGAATAGAATTAAGAGCAAATGATAAAGAACTAAATAATTTTTATTGTTCATGCCCATATTCAGAAGATGGTGAATACATGTGTAAACATATTGCTGCTGTCCTTTATTATTTAGAAGAAAATGATATTCCAGAATTAGAAATTTCAAATAAAAAAGAAATAAAACAAGATAAGCATAAATCTGAACTTTCTAAAATATATGATGAAATGAATTATGAGTTAAGAAAAATAAGTGATAGAAATGGATTTGTCAATTATTATAACGGAAGATACTTTGTAGATTTAATTTCTAATGTATCTGATTACATAGATGATTTTATAGATAATGAAGAATATAATAATGCTTTTGAATTAATTAAGTATACATATAAATTTATAAAAGATACTTTTATGGATGGATCTAATGGTGAATTTCAAGATTCATTATATTTAATTAATGAAAGTGCAAGTAAACTCTTATATAATGATGAATATTTTGATATTTTCTTAGATTATACTGAAGATATAACATCAAATAATACTCTAGATGATTTTTCTGATTCACCATTACATGCTTTTATTCTTTATGTTCATGATAAAGATTCAGCTAAAAAAGTAGTTAAAATATTAGATGAGATTGAGTTAAATGATTATGGAATATTTGTTAGTCCAACTTTAGATAAAATATTATTAACTTATGATTTTATTGATAAAGATAAAGCTATAAAAATGTGTTATGAAAGTATTAATCATTATGGAGTAAAAGAATTATTAATTAAATATTTAAAAAATGATAATAAAATAGATGAAGTAATACGTTTATTAAAAGATGATATTAAAAATCATGTAAGAAAAGATATGGCTTATGACAAATTATTAAATATTTATGATGAATATAATAAACTAGAAGAAAAGAAAAAAATATTACCTGAGGTAATTATAGAAACAAATAGTTTTACAAGATATAAAGAACTAAAAGATATGTATAGTGATTCTGAATGGGAGTCTATAAAAGAGAAAATAATATCTAAAATAAAATCAAATAATATTTATCTGTTAGAAGACATTTATGCTGAAGAAAATGAAATTGATAAATTATTTGGGTTATTAAAGAAAAATCCTAGTATGTCTAATTTAGCAAGATATCAGGATATATTAAAATCTAAATATAGTAATGAATTATTAAATTTGTATAAGCCACAAATAATTGAAGATTCCAAAAGAGTATCAGATAGAAAGTCATATTATGGATTATGTCGTTATATTGGAATAATGAAGGAACTTGATAATTCTGATGATTATATTTTTGGTATGTTAAAAGAAATGTATCCTAATTATAAGAGTAAAAGAGCATTTAAAGAAGAAATACTAAATGTTCTGAGTCCTAAAAATAAACAAAGATTTAACGAATTGATAAATAACTAGAAAGATGGTGATAGATTGAAAAATAATATGCTTATATATGTATCAAAAGATGGTAATGTAAAAGTTGATGTTAATATAAAAAATCAAGATATTTGGATGAGTCAAGATGTAATGGCTAATCTTTATGATACAACTAAAAATAACATTTCAATACATTTAAAAAATATATTTGATGAGGGTGAATTAGAAAGAGATTCAGTTGTTAAGAAATTCTTAACAACTGCCAGTGATGGTAAGAAATATAATGTTTTACATTATAATTTAGATGCCATTATTGCTGTTGGATATAGAATTAATTCTAAAAAAGCAACGGAATTTAGAATATGGGCAACTAAAGTTTTAAAAGAATATATGGTAAAAGGTTTTGCTTTAAACGATGAAAGATTAAAAAATAATGGGGAAAGTCCATATTTTGAAGAATTACTTGCTAGAATTCGCGACATTAGATCATCAGAAAAAGTATTTTGGAGAAAAGTATTAGATATTTATGCAACTTCAATTGATTATGATCCCAAAGATAAATTATCAATAGATTTCTTTAAAACAGTTCAGAATAAAATGCACTATGCTACACACGGACATACTGCAGCTGAAGTTATATTCACACGAGTTGATTCTGAAAAAAATAATTTGGGTCTTACTAATTTTAAAGGTAACTATCCAACAAAGAGTGAAACTGAAATTGCTAAAAACTATTTAACAGAAGAAGAACTTAATACATTAAATAGAATGGTATCAGCTTATTTAGATGTAGCAGAAATTAATGCTTTAGATAGACACCCAATGACTATGCAAGATTGGGTTAATGAATTAGATTCATTCTTAAAAATGACGAGAAAAGATATATTAAAAGGAGCAGGCACTATATCACATAAAGAGGCATTAGAAAAAGCACATAAAGAATATGATAAATATATGCAAAGACATTTAACTACTGCTGAGCAAGATTATTTAGAAATGTTAAATAAAGAGATTGAAGAAATTGATAAGTAATTGGTGTTACTTTTATTAAAAAAGATACCAAAAATTTTTATGAGAGAGGTGTAAGAAGTGAATATACCAAAAGTAAATTTTAAATCAATGACATTAGAAGAAAATATTGAAACAATTAAATGGGCTTTTTATGAAGACAATGGAGATTTAAGTGTTCATTATTATACTATTCAATATTTTCCAGAACTGGCTACAATAGATCCAAAAACTTCAAAAGAGGAAGTTTATAAAATAATCGAAAATGTTGTTACAAATGATTATACAAAATATAAAAAAAGAATAGATAGTGAAGTAGAAAGATATAACAATCTTTGGAATGAATATAATGACAAATACTTTGAAATATTATCCAAGTTTTTAGGAGTGGATTTTCCAAATAACATTAAAGAAGTTGATGCTTCTGTTGGTTTAATTCCTGTCTTTCCAAGATATCTTGATAGTTTTTCATTCTCAATATCAACAGGTGTAGATGATTGGAAATTAATAGAAACAACAGCACATGAAACATTACATTATTTATGGTTTGAGAAATGGAAAAAAATGTATCCAAAAACACCTAGAAGACATTTTGATTCACCATATTTGGAATGGAAATATTCAGAGATGGTAACAGATCCTATTTTAAACAATAAACCTTTTAATGAATTATTTAATTTTACTGAAAAAGGGTATGATAGTTTTTATGAACTATACGATAATGATGAATTAGTAATGGACAAATTGAGAAAAATTTATTCTACTGATGATAGCATAGAAGATAAAATAGAAAAAGGATTTGTATATATTAATACTTATTTTAATAAAACAAATGAATAATCAAAATAACATAATAATTAAATCATCCTATAATATTTAACGAAAATTGGAAAATAGGATGATTTTTTTGCTCTAAATCCTTACAATATAAAGACTTTATTTAATAATCATCCTTTATATGAACCTACGAAGTAGGCCCTATTTCGTAAGTACGAAATAAGAATGGCACATATAGAAACCTTTATTTTATAAGGGATTGATGGGTATCATTGTGCCTTCTTCTTATCCTGCTGATTCATAATTTATTAAATTATGAATCATTTTAGGATGATAGATAAAACTTTCTATAGTAAATGACTTGACTCTTATACTTTGAGAGAGGTATCATCCAAGCAAAAGGAGATGATGTTTATGAATATGAAGGAGGACTATGATATTAAGTAATATTATTGGGTATGCAAATTTCATACCAAGTAATATTACAAAAATTAAAACCATAGAATTAATTGGAGGTATTAAACTCTATGGTTAAATACAAAGTTAATTTGAAGTTTAAAGAAACTTCTAAATCTTTAAATGAAATAATAACTGAAGTATTAAAAATAGAATTACAGAAAAGGTTTATGACTTGCAATTATTTGGATAGAGAGCTATCATGTAATCATACTCATTATTCCCAAGAAGGGAGCAGTAATTAATGGTAGGGAATAGTAGTTTTAAAGTAGGACTTTATATAAGATTATCAAGGGATGATGGTAATGTAGAATCTGATAGTATTGTTAGTCAAAGGAGTTTATTAAATCAATATGTTAAAGAAAACAATTATATAGTAGTAGATGAATATATAGATGATGGATTTTCTGGAACTAATTTTGATAGACCATCATTTAAGAGAATGATGAAAGACATTGAATTAGGCAAAATCAATATGATTATTACTAAAGATATGTCAAGATTAGGCAGAGATTATATAGGTACTGGAGAATTAATTGAAAAGTATTTTCCAAATAATAATATTAGGTATATTGCAATTAATGATGGTATAGATACTTTTATAGATAATACAAATAACGATATAGCACCTTTTAAAGCCATAATGAATGATATGTATGCTAAAGATATATCTAAAAAAATTAAAAGTAGTTTGCATTCAAGAATGAAAGATGGTTTATATGTATCAGGAAGATGTCCATTTGGTTATATGAAAGATCCAAATAATAAAAATCATTTAGTAATCAATGAGGAACAAGCAGAAGTAGTTAAATTAATATTTGATTTAGCACTTAAAGGTAATACATATCACTATATAGCACAATATCTTAATGATAGAAAAATAAAAACACCAGCATCTTATTACAATTATGTATGGAATACTAAGTGTATTAATACTAATTGTATATCACAAGAATATGGTGTATGGGTAGATACTACAATAAAAGCAATTTTAACTAATAGAATTTATACAGGTGATGTAGTACAAGGTAAGACTAAAAAGATTAACTATAAACTTAAAAAGACTGTTAAAAATAATCCAGATGCCTACATTATAGTTGAAAACACACATAAAGCAATTATTGATAGGCATACATTTAACTATGTACAAACTCTACTACCTAAAAATGTTAAAAGACCAGAGAAAAAAAGATTTTATTTATTAGACGGACTTTTATATTGTGGAGATTGTAAACATCGTATAACAATAAGGTATCAAAATAAAACTGGAAGAAGTTATACAACTTGTGATTATTATAGAACATATTCAAAATATCATGTCTGTACAACACATACAAATAACTATGAAATATTAGAAAATATTATTTTAGATAACATTAGAAATGTATGTAAAAAGTATTTAGATGAAAACAAGATAAAAGAATCTATTAATAGTATAGAATTTGAAGATAATACATTAAAGATAAAAAAACAAATTGAAAGTTTAGAAATAACTAATAATAAATTAACTGAAAGTCTAGATAAAACCTATATGGATAGGTTAAAAGGAATAATTGACGAAGAACAATATATTAGAGTAAGTGAAAGTGTAAAAAAAGAAATAGATAATAATAAAAAGAATATTGATAATCTTAAAAATGAACAAATAAAAGAGAATAAAATAGATAATAAACAAATAGAAAAATATATTAATAAATTTTTATCATTAGATAATCCAACTAGAGAATTGATAATTAATTTAGTTGAAAAAATTTATATTTATCAAGATAAGACGATAGATATTATATTTACATTTACCAATAATTAATATAAAATAATTGTATTGTTATTGAGAGGTGTAATTAAATGAAATGGATTGATAAAACAAAGACTTTCGAAGAAAGAGAATGGAAAAATAAATATTTAGAAATTTGTGAAGTTTTAGATGACAAAATAGAAGTGAATTTATATTCTTGTAAAGATATAAATAACTATGAAATATATGTAAGTTATGGTGTTATGTATGGGATAGTATATACACGTAAAGACAATGCAGTAAATCTACGAGAAGAAATTAAAAATGTTATATATGAAGATTATATAAAAAATGGTTATAGTGAAGATATGCCAACTGATGAGTTTATTAATAAATTTCACAAAAAGTATAATATTCAAATACCAAGTGATATATTTTTTGACGAAAACGAATTTATGAATAATATGATGAATTTGTTTGATATTTTTAATTAAAAATGTTACATAAAAATTGTATCAGGTGATACATTATCAGGTATTGCATCTAGATATGGTTTAACATACCAGTATTTAGCAAATTATAATAATATAGTTAATCCAAATCTTATTTATCCAGGAGAGGTTATTAAGATACCTAGTAATAATAATGAAATATATATAGTTAAGAAAGGTGACACATTAAGTGGTATAGCTAAAAAATATGGTACTACATATCAAGAATTAGCAAGAATTAATAATATATCAGATCCTAATAAAATATATGTAGGTCAAAAGATTATTATTAGATAAGTTCAGTTTTTCTGAACTTTTCTTGACTTTTATATTCCATAGTGTAAAATTATATTAGTGGAGGTTAGGTTATGACAAAAGGTGATATTTATACAAAAAAAATATTAAATAGAATATTAAAAGAGGGTACATTAGATAAGAATCCAAGACCAAGATATGCTGATGGGACACCTGCTCATACATTATCTGTTAATCATGGTATGTGTACTTATGATATTCAAAAAGGAGAAAGTCCTATGATTACATTAAGGCCAATTGCGATTAAGTCCGCAATAGGTGAAATACTATGGATATATAGAGATCAATCTAATGATTTAGATTTATTAAAAGAAAAGTATGGTGTAACTTGGTGGGATGAATGGGATTGTGGTAATAGATCAATAGAAAATTGTTATGGAGGTACTGTTAAGAATCATGATTTAATGAGTGAATTTCATTATGGAATGGAACATGATCCAGATAGTAGAAGACATATTATTAGTTTATGGCAAAATGAAGACTTTAAAAAAGAACATGGTCTTAAACCTTGTGCATTTTTAACAAATTGGAATGTTAGACATGAAGAAGATGGAGACTATTTAGATATGTGTTTATATCAAAGATCAAGTGATTTTTGTACTGCTGGTTGTATAAATCAGATGCAGTATTTGTTCTTCTTACATGCTATGTCTAAAAAGTATAATTATATTCCAGGTAGATTTACATGGTTTTATGATAATATTCAAATATATGATAGACACGTAGATGCTGCTAAAGAGTTAATTAATAGAGAAGGTATAGATTGTAATCCATATATTGAAATAGATAAAGATTGTACTTGGGAAAATATGATGCCTGATAATGTACATATAAAAGATTATCCAAGAGAAGAAATAAAAAGAAAGAATAAACAATTAAAATTTGAATTAGGAATATAAAAGAATCACTTATATAACAAAGTGATTCTTTTTCCTGTAGTCTTAATAAAACCCTCTTCTTTTAGTATTTTTAATTCTCTAGTCATTGCAGATCTATCAATACCTAAATAATCAGCCATTTCTGTATAAGTGAAAGGAAGATATATATTTCTAGAATTATTCTTCTTATACATAATTTCAAAAAACGCAAGTAATTTATTTCTAATACCCCTTCTTGCCATAATATTTATTCTTTCATTAAATGATTTTGCTTTTGAATTAACAATATCAAACATATTTTTAATAAGAATAGGGTAACATTTATTCTTACCTTTATAATTAATGACATCACTATAGTTCATAGTAATAATTTCAGTTTCTTCATTAGTTATTAAAAAATAGTCATCTCTATTTATAGTATAAATAACATCGCTAATTATGTTATTCTCATCAATCTTATCTAAAACAAAGTTATTACCATTTTCATTATTTCTAATTAGATTTACACTTCCACTCATTACAAGCGCAATAACATTTCTTTCAAATATATTACTTGTAATATCATTATTTTCTTTAAAAGTATGTGTATCTGCTTTAAAGGAACGTAATAATTTATACTTATTTTTACTATCTATATTATCAAAGAATTTAGTCATATTTACACCTTCTAAAAAAATTTTATCATTTTTTATCAATTGTTGCAACTGCAACAATACATATTTTTTAAAAGATGCTATACTTGAATCATGAATAGTAGGAGGACATAGTAGTATGAAAGTAATAAAAAGAGATGGACATATAGTTGATTATAGCCCAGATAAAATAGAAAATGCAATATCTAAAGCAAATGCAGAGGTTGCAGAAGAAGATAAAGTTAGTGAAACACAAATTAGAAATATTATAAAATATATAGAAGGATTAAAGAAAAAAAGAATGCTTGTTGAAGACATACAAGACATCATTGAAATGAGATTAATGGCTCTTGGTAAATATGCTTTAGCAAAGCAATACATAACATATAGATATACTAGGGAATTAGTTAGAAGAAGTAATACAACAGATTTATCAATTAAAGAATTAATTAATGGTGAAAGTGAATATTGGAATACAGAAAATTCTAATAAAAATGCAACTGTTGTTACTACTCAAAGAGATTATCTTGCTGGTATAACTAGTACAGATATTACAAGAAGATTCTTACTTCCTGAAGATATAGTTAAAGCTCATGATGAAGGTATTATTCACTTCCATGATGCAGACTATTTTGCACAAAATGCATTGCATAACTGTGAATTAATAAACTTAGATGATATGCTTCAAAATGGTACAATTATAAATGAAGTAATGATAGAAAAACCACATAGATTTATAACAGCTGCTACAATAGCAACTCAAATTATTTTAGCTGTTTCATCATCTAGTTATGGAGGAGCAACTATTTCACTTACTCATTTAGCACCATTTGTTAGATCAAGTTATGAAGCATATATAAAGAAATATAAAAAAGCTAAATTATCTAAAGAATTATGTGAAAAATTGGCAATGCAAGATACTAAAAAGGAAATAGAATCAGGTGTTCAAACATTTAATTATCAAGTTAATTCTATGACTAATACTAATGGACAAGCACCATTCTTGTCAGTATGCATGTATTTAGGTGAAACTGATGAATATAAAGATGAACTTGCTATGATAATAGAAGAATTCTTAAATCAAAGAATACTTGGATTTAAAAATGAAAAAGGTGTTTATA
>CAZJSD010000028.1:0-16978 GCA_964548815.1 uncultured Muribaculaceae bacterium | reverse complement strand
TATGTTCCTGCGTCTGTTTTACTTGGATTTGTTGTAGTCCAAGTACTATTATCAGTACTATATTTAATTGTACCTCCAATAGCAGATCCTACAGTAATACTATGATTTTGTCCATCATAAGTACCTGAATATGCTGTTAAAGTAGGACATGTAGCAGCTACTTGATTAACTGTTAATGTTCCTTTATTAGTTGCGCTTATATTATAATTTGATGTAGCTTGTAAGCCTGAAACATATATATCATATGTTCCAGCAGCTAAACTACTATCTACAGTAACTACTGTACTACCAGATTTTACTGTATATACTAGAGTTCCAGATACTGCATCTGAAGCTGTTTCACTTCCAGCCATACCAGTTACAGTATAGCTATATGTTTGAGCAGTATTAGAACCATAATCTCTTGATTTATTATCTGCTTTTACAGTTACGCCTTTTTTGTTTATTGAACATGTGAATGATTCATCAGCTAGATCTCCATTAGACCAAATATATCCTTCAGCTAATCTAGCTGTTACTGTATGTTCTCCTGCATCTTTAGCTTCATTTCCAATTAAACCATATTTAAATGCACTTGCATCAGCTGATGAAGCTAATGTTTGATTATTAGCGTTATATGTTAATGTATTACAATTTGTACTACTTGGTTTATCTACTGGAGTATGAACTGTTTCAACTATATTATTAGTAGAATCAGTTGTATCTTCAAATGTAATTGGTTCATAATTAGTTTTACTTGAAGTAACTTTAACAGTTATTTTCTTACCAGCATTACTTGAAGTTGGTACATATGTAGATCCTGTTCCTAAAACACTATCACTACCTTCTTCATACCAAGCATATGTATAAGTTCCTTTTGGTGTTGTATCTTCATCTACATCTGCTGTTAATGTTTCTTCAACTATGTTCTTACCTGTAATAGTTACATGACCACCTGTAATAGGTTTTAATGTAATTCTTAATACAAATGTAGTATTTGTACTTAAATAATTACTTGATTCATTTACTGGAACTGTAACTGTAATTTCAGTTCCAACATTTAATGAACTAATATTATTAATAGTAATTTTATCTCCACTCTTACTTACAGTTGCTGTTGCATTATCATCTGTTGGAGTTCCTAAATCACCACTTCTTGTTAATACGTTAAATTCTGCACTTGTAGTACCATATTCAACATTCTTAGTACTATAATCTAGAGTTACATAACCAGATGCTTTATTAATAGTAAAGTTAACTGGTAATGTTCCTGTATAATTTCCAACACCAGTAACAGTAACTGTTCCTGTTCCAGCGTTAGTATTATTAGAATAGCTTAATGTACGTTCAGTACTTGCTAATGTATAACTATCAGTTGTAGTTGGTAAATGTACACTTACTGATGGAATTGGTTCATAAGCTTGTCCATCATAAGTATGTGCTGGTATAGCTACAACATCTGCATTACTAATATTATAAGGATTAATAGTACATGTTACTGTCTTAGCTGTAGTTGTGTCATCAGTAGACCATTTATAGTTAGATGTTGGTGTAACACTTACATTATAACTTCCTGCATTTGTTCCTGTATTATTAGAAACTGTATATGTTCCATTAGGATCATTAACCATTAATGTTTGTTCTAACTTATTATAAGTATAAGTATTAGGACAACTTGCAATAGTTGGAATTCCTTGTCTATTTACTGTAATAGTATAAGTTGCAGACTTTTCAGCACCTGAAACAGTATCAGTTGCTTTAACAGTTAAATTGTAAGTACCAATTGATGTACCACCTTCAATAGTAATATTTCTACCGCTTACACTAAAATGATTACCTGTATTACCACCAGTAATACTATAAGAATAATTACCAGTACCATTACTAGCTGCATCTATTGCGTCAGTAATAGTTTGATTAGTAGCGCTAAATATTACATCATTAATTGTTTTATCATTAAATGTTAATTCATTCACTGACCAATCAGCATATATGCTATGGTTAGAAGGTGTATTAACTATAGTTGATGATGTGATATATCGAGAATTACCTTCTACTAATTGTAAATCATATATTATATATTTTGATTCAGAGGCATTATGGTATTTTTTTCTATAGAATAAAGTATAAGTTTTATCATTTTCTAAATTTGCACTAGTTAATATTAATACTGGGTCATGTTTAGAAGTATTTGCACGCATTGCAACATAATCATAATCACTTGTTTTTGTAAAAGTACAAATGCCTACAGATTCTGATGACATACTTATTGTGCAAATATCAATAGGATCTGTATAATTATTTGAACTGTAGTACTTTTGAATTCTCATTGAACCCATAGTATTATTTGAATATGTTGAACCATCAAATGTTATTGTATCACCTGATGCTGTAACTCTATTTTGGAAAACTGTAGATGTTGAGAAATCAAACAAGTTTTCATATGCCCATCCTTGGAATGTATATCCATCTCTTGTATTTGGAGTTGGTAAATTACCATAAGCACTATCATAAGTTACACCTTTAGTAGATGTATTTCCTGAACCAGTCCAATTTTCTGTTGTTGGAAGTGATCCACCATTTGCGTTTGCTGTTACTGTATAATTATTTGGTGTCCATTTAGCTATAATAGTTTGATTATCAGTTATTGTTACTTGAGTGTTAGAAGTTATTTCTGTAGTCCAAGTATTATCAGTAAACCAACCAGCAAATGTATATCCTGTTCTTGATGGTGTTTCTAGTGTACCATAAGTTGCGTCATAAGTAACTTGCTTACTTGGAACTGATACAGTTCCACCATTTGCATTATAAGTAACTGTATAAGTATTTGCTATCCATTGTGCGTATATATCAATATTAGAATTATTGGCTGCATTATATATTAATTTTCCGTTTGGATAAGCTGCATCCCAATAATTAGCTACTTGTCTATTTTTACCTTCGTTATCATAAATAGCTGATCCTGTACCATTTTGAGTTGTATTAAATCCAGCTAATGTATATCCAGTTTTACTAATATTTTGAACATCTAATAAGTTATTATCACTAGTATTATAAGTTAAAGTTTTAGGAGTTGTACCTGCATAAGTACCAGTGTTTGCGTTAATTACTAAATTATATGTATTAGCATCCCATCCAGCATATAAGTTAACTTCAACATTTCCTATTTTGAAATCATTTAATTTTCCCATAGCTTCTGCTAGGTTTTGAGTTTTTGCAAATGTTGTATCTTCGTGTACTTTTGTTGCTGCTGTTTCACCATTAACATGCCAATATTTTGTAGCATGATGACCAATTTTCTTTAAATCCCACGCTCCTGAAACACTATCATAATTTGGAAGACCATTAGTGCTATAATTTGTTGCATCGTAATTATAAGTGTCTGTTCTTAATAATTGACTTGATAAATCTGTACTTCCATTTTTACCTGCTCCATTAGCATAATAATTAATTGTTAGTGTATAAGCTGTATAATGTGCATGTACTTCCATGTCTCCTGTTGGTACTGTATCTTTTGTAACTTGCGTTCCACCAGAAGCTTGAGTATACCATCCATCAAAATGATATCCATCTTTTGATGCTGATGGCATGTTTCCAATTTTTTCTCCTACTTCAACAGTTATAGAACTTGGATCAACATTTCCGCCTTCTGGATTAAGTGTTACTAAGTATCCAGCTTTTTCCCATATTGCGTATATTGTTAAGTTTCTTAATGTTGGATCAATTTGATCAGGATCTGTTGACATTGTAGAACCTGGTGCATAGTTTGTTCCACCTGTTCCTGATAAGGAAGTTGACCATGTTACAAAGTTATAACCATCTCTTGTTGGAACTGCACTTGGTATTGTTAAATTAACACCTTCGATTTTATAAATGTTTGAATAAGGATTTTCGCTAGGAGCTGTACCTTGTTGTAAATCAAATATAATGTTAAATGCTTTTTTAAATGTGAATCCTGTTATTATATCTGAGTTTCCAGCTGCTCCTGTAAAAGTTATATTAAATGAAAAAGTTTCATTTCCATGAATTATATGTTCTGCTAAATTTGTTTTAACTGTATTACCTTCTGTATAACTTGTTGTATATGTTATACCAGGATTATTTGAACTAATAATTGAAGAATCATATATTACGTAATCATAATCTCCATAGTTTGCTACTGTAGCAGTATAAGTAATTGTGCTATCTGCAGATGCTAGATTAAAACCAGTAGTTAATGTAGTCATACCATAATCTGGCTCATAAGTTATAGTACCACCTGAAGTTCCACTTTGTGATGGTGCTATTTTAGTAAATCTTATACTAGCATTTGGTTTTATTTTAGCGTCTGAAATTATTGATAAAGATGTTGATAATGCAGAATATGCATAAGTAGTCAACATAATTAAAAAAACGCTCAAAATTGCAACAAATTTCTTACGCATACAGCACAACTCCTATTCTAGATTATACACTATTATTAGTATACCAATAATCGACATTTTTTTCAAGAAAATAATGAAAAAAGTTAAAAAAATTATAAAAAATATATTGACATGTATGTAACATAATAAAAATAGGGCATTTTTTAGTTTTCCACAAGTTATTTTTAACAATATTTTATATAAAAATGTATATTTTATGTAAAACTGTGGAAAACTAATAAAAACATAAAAAAACAAAGAAATTTTGGCTTCTTTGTTATTAATAATTTAATTGAGTTTTTCTATTTCATAATCTGATAAACCGGTATATGTAATTATTTTTTCTATTGGTTCATTATTTTTAAGCATATTCTTGGCGATTTCTATACGACTTTGTGATATTCCTTTTTCCATACCCTCTTCTAATATGGTATCTCTCATATCTTCCAATTCTTGTCTATGGGCTTCTTCTACATCATAGTATCCTACAAAATCTGGATCTGTCGATAAATCTTCCACTTTCCTTATCGCTGCCATATAGTTTTCATCTCCTTTATATACATTCCTCATCTCGGTTATTGTCTTTATTTTTATGAATTTACAAAAATTTATTATTCTCTCATCTATATCTTGATTATACTCCTGGTTAACTACATTATCAAGTATTATATGTATACTATTATATAATTCTGTTTCTATATGTCCTTCTTCATCTCTCATCTTAAAATTTAGTATTCCTCTTGTTGTTTTATATCTATTAAAATTATCTATATTTATTAATGTTACTTTTGTATATTCTTTACTACTTTTTGTTGTTTCATTTATTAATGAGAATGCATATTGACTATTCTTATTAAATATATTACTTGTATTATATTTATTCATTTCTACTATTATTCTATTCTTATCATCTACTTTTACTATTACATCACTTGTTTTTGATTTCTCTTTTATTTTTTTCTTTACTAATTCTCCTCCTATATATTCTGCTTTTCTAAATATTTCTTCATCTAATCCTATTACTGCGCTTAAGAATGATGCCACTACATTTCTTGCCTCTATACTTCTAAATAGACTCTTAAAAAATGCATCATTGGTGCAGTCAAATGTTTCTAAGACCCTATGTTCTTCTATATACATAACTATAAAACCTCCTTTATTTTTTATTTTCTTTGCAAAGACAAGACCACTCTATCATACTTAAAATACTTTATCAAATCACAAAAATCGAATTTTAGATATTATATTTAAACATAAAAATAAATAGCTCCTATAATAAAAGTTATTTATTGTTTCTTTATTTTTTCTAAAATTCAATTTTTGTGTTTTTTTATTTTTTTCAAGAAAAAAATGGATATTATTTATCCATTTCACTTCTTCTTGCGACAAATTCATAAATTTCATTATCAATTATTTGGAATTTACTTGTATTATTATCTATTCTTGTATAAATTATAGCTTTTTCAACGTTATTTCTAACATCTAATAATTCTTTAAAGCTATTAATTTTAATTACCTTTTTTGACTCATCTACTGCTGTTTCTTTTGCTTCAGTAATATATGAATCAAATTCCTTTAGAGTTTTAGTTAAAAATCTATCATATGCGCTTTCTTTCTTTCTTCTGTTAATAATTTGTAATACTAATAATAATACAAATACTAATGACATTCCCCAGAAAATAAGCGCAACTATAAACATAACTTTATTTAAAGCTGATTCTTTTGTTTCACCTAAATAAATTGATTGTTCAGCAATACCATTACTCTTTTCAATATTAATCATTTGTTCAGATAATGGGATATTTACAGTAAATGTATCTGAGCTAGATAATCCATTATCAGTGTTAACATACGAAATACTATAATTAACCTTTAAAAGACAATTAGCATTAATACCATAGCTAGTCTTAAATGAATTAGCTAAACCATTGTATTTACCATAATCTATTTTTACATTATCAGTAATTCCTAAATTATCTTTTTTAGTCTTTTCTTCTTTTAATGTTTCATCTTTACTATAGATAATCTTTTCTTCATCTGCAGCGTCAGTAATAGATAAATGTGTTGTTATTTTCTTAGTAATTTCATAAGAATCTACACCCTCGTATTCTGCGACAAAATTATAATTTAAGTCAATATAATCAATTATACTAGATATATATTGCATTCCTTCATCTAAGAAGTCTTTATTATAATAACTCTTATCATTTAAATATACTTTGTAATTAACGTTACCATTTTTTGAATATGGTATTTCTGCAGTAGTAACAATTGTTTTTGATTGTTTAAAGAAATATAAGCCAACCGCAATAAACGCAATTATTGCAATAACTAATAAAATCTCACTTTTATTCTTTTTCATTTTTTAACTCCACTCCTCTAATTGAATAATTCATTTAACCAAATACTAGGTAAACCAATATATTTTATTCTAAATAATGTTTTTCCTAATACTTTTTCTTTATCGATTAGTGCGCCATCTCTTTGATCGTTGGCATCACCTTTAGTTTCATAATAAATTTTACCATTTCTTTCTACTTTATCCACAACTCTGTGGTTAATTATCTTATTATCATACTTAAATACAAGTACTTCTCCTACTTCTACGTTATTTCTATTGTCTTTTCTCAATCTTTCAACAAATATAACGTCACCTTTATAAATCTTAGGTTTCATAGAATTTGATCCTACAACCATTATTTGATATTTTAATAAACCAGTATTTAGTAATACTACAATTAATAACAATATCGTTACTACCGTAAATATTATACCTTTTTTATTTTTATCTTTAGGTTTATCTTTTATATTTTTCTTCGTTGTATTAATTATCATAACAGCAATTAATGTTGGAAGTAAAATATATGTAACAGATGTTAAATATGGTCCTAATGCTGGTACTATAAATACTACATATATAGGAATTTCCATAAGTAATCTATATATTATTCCTGGATATACATCTGTTTTATTATTAAGTATAGTTAGTAATATATTCTTAGATATACTTCCTATTACTATTAATCCAAAATACTGATATACATCATCTGATATACTAAAATCATAGTATCTAAAATTAACACTAATCTCTAATAAAGTAAATACCAAGAAAGTCATAATACTTACTTTTATATTTTTATCAGATTTCTTAATCATCTGATTTCTAATTATTTCTGATACTATTATACAAACAAGCGTTGGCAAGATATTCTTTAATAGATTTGATAGTGAAAATGAGAATATAGTTTTATTAAATCCAATAAATAGACCCGCTAAATAAATGATTATGTAGTATACTAAAACATATATTAAAACATTCTTAATTATTACTTTATCACTAGAATCTCTTTTTAAATCTATACCAACAGTAATCTTAACTAGTATTAATGCCGCTATTAATAGAATTAATTCTTTATTGTTTGATAGCAAACCAGGAAAAAAGAAATTAGCAACTATTATTAGTAACATTCCTATTCCAATTAAGAATATACTTTTGATACTATTTTTCACTTTTCACCCCAATCCTTTCAAATTTATTCCAAATCACCCTATTATCCTCTTCATTATAACAAATATTATTTTTTAATTCAATACTTTTAAATAAAAAAAGAACTAAAGTTCTTTTTAATTTTGTATATATGACCAGTCAGCATCAAAATTAAATGTTTTTGCCTCAAATCCCATAGTTTGATCAGTACCTGGTACCTGGCTAGTTTGTGCTCCTGCACCTTCATCATTATCATCATAATGAATACTTAATTTACAATGTGAAGTACCGTTATTTGCTGCTAAAACTTCATTTAAATTAGCACCTGAGCCACAAGTAATAGTATAAGTAATAACATCATTAGTATCAGTACCTACTACATTTTCACCTAAAGCAATATGTTTAGTAAATACACCTACTTTAGCATCAATAGTACCTGAATTTACAATATCAAAATTAACTACTAATTGATCATTTGGTTTCTTTAAAGTAGCACTCATACCACTAATACTTGTTGGTGAATTTTCTTGATTTAAAGTACCTAAACTATAATCTGTTGATGGAATATTTGTTGATGAATCTACTGAAACATTAGAAAAATGAATATCCCACCTAGTTTCTGCGACATTTGCAGTTCCTCTAATTCTTAGATTAGTAATCAACGCAGCATATGCAACTGTCATAGATAATAATCCTACAACTAATATAAGTATTAATATAGTTTTTGTTCTTCTATTATTTTCATTATCTTTTTTAGGCATTTTAATTCTCCTTTCATATTTTATCTATACTATAATATTATCTAAAATATAAGTAACTGTCAAGAAAAGAAAAAATACTGTTTACACAGTATTTTAAAGTAAACTAACTAGTTTTGAATATATTGCCAATTAGCGTCAAAACTAAATGTTTTTGCGTTTTCATTTACAGTTTGATCTGTTCCTGGTGTTTGACTAGTTTGTTGACCAGCACCACCCATAGCATTGTTGTCATATTGAACAGTTAAAACGCATGATATTGAACCATTTGTCTTAACTAAAACTGAATCTACTGCTGGGTCAGCGTTACCACATTTAACAGTATAAGTTACTACGTCATTTGTATCAGCTGTATCAGTACTAACTACTGAATTTCCTAAAGATATATGTTTAGTAAATGAAGCTAATTTAGCATCAATTGTACCTGTATTTTCAATATCAAAAGTAACTTCTAACTTATCAGTTGGTTTACGTAATGTAGCAGACATTCCACTAATTAATGTACCAGTCGAAGAACCAGAAATAGCTACATTATCTAATGTACCTAAACTATAATCATCTTGAGCAAGATTAGTTCCTGATCCTACAGCTACATTAGCAAAGTGAATATCCCAACTAGTTGCAGCAACATTTGCAGTACCTTGAATCTTTAAATTAGTGATTAAAGCTGCGTATGCTACTGTCATAGATACTAAACCTACTATCAAAACAGCTAAAAGAACGTTCTTTTTTTGATTTGACATCTTTACTTCTCCTTTCCTATTATGTATTAATTATATACCATAGAAAAACAATTTGTCAATGCATAATTTTTTTTGCAAAAGAAAAGAGGTTAGCAATGCCAACACTCTAAAGAACTATAAAATTCTATTCTTTTACTTTGACTTTTAAACTGTACTAATTTTGAGTATATTGCCAATTAGCGTCAAAACTAAATGTTTTTGCGTTTTCATTTACAGTTTGATCTGTTCCTGGAGTTTGACTAGATTGTTGACCAGCGCCACCCATAGCATTGTTGTCATATTGAACAGTTAAAACGCATGATGTTGAACCACTTGTCTTTACTAATACACTATTTAAATCTTGTGCTGGATCATTACCACCACATGTTATAGTATAAGTTACAACATCATTTGTAGCAGCAGTATCAGCACTATCTACTGAATTTCCTAAAGTGATATGTTTATTAAATGCACTTAACTTAGCGTCAATTGTACCTGTATTAACAATATCAAAGTTAACAACTAACTTATCAGTTGGTTTCTTTAATGTTGCTGTCATACCACTAATTTGAGTAGGTGATGTTGCTTGAGTTAAAGTACCTAAATTATAGTCACCTGCAGGAATAGTAGTATTTGTAGTATCAACTTGTGCATTAGCAAAATGAATATCCCACCTAGTTTCTGCAACATTTGCAGTACCTTGAATCTTTAAATTTGTGATTAAAGCTGCGTATGCTACTGTCATAGATACTAAACCTACTATCAAAACTGCTAAAAGAACGTTCTTCTTTTGATTTGACATCTTCATTTCTCCTTTCCTATTATAAATAAATAATAACAAAATCATTGACAAGTGTCAATGATTTGAAATCAAAAAATTAATAATTATTAAAATTTATTAAGTTAGTCTTGGATGAATACTAGTGTTTGTTCAGGATATGAAACCGATACGTCACTAGATGGGAAATTTTCTGATGTTGTACCATCAGCATATCCTATTGTTAAATTGACTGATACTGTTTGTCCAGCTGGTATAACATCATTAGCAGTAACTGCTGCTCCTGATACTATTTTAGTTCCGTTATATGTTACACCATTTTCATATGTTGGAGTTGAAGTATAAGTTAATGTTCTTGATATATAAGTACATGCCTTAGTTGCATCTGTTCCTGATGGTGAACAAGTTGGTGTCATTGAAGTAAGTGTACTTAATCTTGCATCAATAGAACCGTTATTTACTATATTAAAACTATATGTAGCGGAATCACTTGGTTGAGTTAATACAACTCTTACGTTACTTATTGTAGTTGTGCTTAATGTAGGTACTCCATCAAAATATACAGATCTACCTTCTGCTGGTGCAGATGTTGGTGTACCATTAACAGATCCTCCGGAGAAGTGAATGTCCCAAGAAGCCCCTCTTACGGTTGCGCTACTATTAATTCTTAAACTTGTACTTAATGCTGCGTATGCTACTGTTATTGTTAGAATTGCTACTACAAGTATAAGTAATAATACAGTTCTTTGTTTTTCGTTTTTCATTTGCCTTACTCCTTTCCTATTATTTTAATTATAATTCATTTTATTATATAAAAGCAAGGTCAAAATATAAAAAATGTAGATATAACGTCTACATTCTTATATTGTCGGATATACTTTTGGCCCTATTGGGGAACCTAATATATACCATCCAAATATTATAAATAACCATAGTATTATAGTTCCTATAAAGAAAGGCACAATTAAGTTATAACATTTCTTTATAGAAAAATCACTCTTACTATATAATCCCATAAATCCTATATATATTGCAAAATAAGGGAATAATGGAGAAATTATATTAGATACACTAGATGATAATCTAAAAATTGCTCCTGCAAATTCTGGTGTTAAATTTGATTTCATAAATAGTGACATAGTTCCTGCACTAAACATAGACCATTTTGATGCAGTTGATGTTATAAATACACCTGATAACAATATTGCAATAAATGAGAATAATATTAATATTACAAATGAGAAATTACCATTTCTTATAAATGTATATAGTATTGATGTTAATACTTCTCCCATATTAGTAAATTTAAATATTGCGATAAATTCTGCTGCGAAGAATATTATTAATAATAATTCTCCTATATTATTTAAAGAACCCTTTAATACTTTTATTAGATCTCTATCATTATTAATTTGTTTAGTAGTAATACCATATATTAATCCACATATAAATGCCGCTAAAGATATAATAACTAATATACCATTAACAAATGGAGAATTAGCTCCAAATAGCTTATTTACGTATAAATCAGCTGTGTTATCTAATAATCTTCCTGATAAAGGTAATCCTGGTATTATTGAATATACAAATAATACTCCCATTATAGCTAATGTTATTAATGATAATTTTAATCCTTTTTTTCTTAATTTAGGATCTATTTCTTTTTCTTCTTCTTCAACTCTAACAGGTTTTTTTCTAGATAATATTTCTGTTAAAACAGTCATTAATAAAGCAAATAATAATGTTGAAACTACTATAAAATATAGATTCCCACTATATCCATATGAATAATCTGAATCTATCATTTTAACAGAGTTTTTAGCTATTTCTATTAAACTGTAATCAAGTGATGTTATAAATAGATTTATATTAGCACCTGCTGCTACTGATACAAATGCCATAGTCATTCCTATTACTTGACTTCTTTTATATTCACTAAATAACGCAATTGAAAATGGAATCATTATTACAAATGCTAAATCTTGAGAAAATCCCATTACTATACATAATAATGAAAATAGAAAGAACATTACAGCTCTAGGTACTTTTCTTGCTAATCTACTAAATACTTCTTTTAATAATCCAGTCTTTATTAATGTACCCATCCCAAGTAATCCAATTATTATTGTTCCAAATGGTATATATTTTAATAAATTATCAATACCATCTCCAATAATAAATTTAAAACCACTACTACTTATTAATGATCTAACAGTTAATATAGTTGTAGTTACTTTTCCTGACTGAGATACACTATATTCAGTACCTTGTAATCCTAATAAAGATAATAGAAAACTAAGTACTATTGTTATTAATATTAATAATACAAAAAACCAAACTGGATGTAATCCCCTTTTCTTTTTTGTTTCATCCATATTATTCCTCCACTATTTTCTTTAATTTTTTATTAAATTCTACTCTTGGAATCATTATTGTTCTACCACAATTGATGCATTTTATCTTAATATCTACTCCCATCCTTACAACTTCCCATAAGTTAGTTCCACAAGGATGATCTTTTTTCATTATTACTTTTGAACCTAATTTATATTCTTTATCCATAAATAATCCTATTCATCCATATTGAAATTCATTATTTCTAATATTCTATTTAAATCTTGAACACTTGTAAAATTAATAACTACTTTATTATTATTTATTTTTACTTTAGTTCCTAATTTTTCTTTTAACATGTGTTCTACATCTTTATATTCATTTTCTTTTTTTACTCTATTTATAGGTGTTGATCTTTTTAAATCTTCACTATTAGATAATGATTCTAATTCTCTTACACTTAAATCTTCTTTGATTACTTTATCTGCTAATTCTTCTATTTTAGCTGGATCTTCTAGTTTACTAAGTACTCTTGCATGTCCCATACTTAATTTATTATAAAGTACTAAATCTTGAACACTTTTAGGTAATTTTAATAAACCTAACATATTAGTTATATGACTTCTACTTTTACCAACTTTATTAGCAAGTTCTTCTTGAGTTATTTGATAACTATCAAGCATTGCCTTATACGCAGTTGCTTCTTCAATCGCACTTAAATCTTCTCTTTGTAGATTTTCTAATAGTGCTATATTCATCATATCATCATCACTAAATTCTTTAACAATCGCTGGTATAGTAGTTAATCCCGCCTTTTTAGATGCCCTATATCTTCTTTCACCTGCGACTATGTCATATCCCTTAATTGTTTTCTTAACTATTATAGGTTGAAATACACCATGAACTTTAATAGATGATGCTAATTCATCTAACGCTTCATCATCAAATATCTTTCTAGGTTGGTATGGATTTGGTCTTAATTCAGTTAATGGTAAATCAACTATTTCATTATTTTTCTTTGCTTCATCTACTATAGATTCTTCTATTTCTTCAAAACTAGTAATATCATCACTAAATAGTGATTCTAAGCCTCTACCTAGTGCTTGTCTTTGTCTCTTCTCCTGCATTTCTTTCAATAACCTCCTTTGCTAAATTTATATAGGCTTGAGTACCTTTACTCTTAGAATTATAATTTGCTATTGGCTTACCATGTGATGGTGCTTCAGCAAGTACTATTAATCTTGGTATTATAGTATCATACACTTTTTCTTTAAAGAAACTTCTAATATTTTCAACAACATCTAAACCTAATATTGTTCTTGAATCAAGCATTGTTAATACTACGCCTTCTATTTCTAGATTAGGATTTAATTTTTTTCTAGCAAGTCTAATAGTATTTAGTAACTGCATTATTCCTTCAAGTGCAAAGAATTCACATTGAACTGGAATAATAACAGAATCACTTGCGGTTAATGCATTTGTAGTAAGTATTCCTAAACTTGGTGGACAATCTATTAATATATAATCATATTTATCTTTAACAACATCTAATACTCTTTTTAATTGAACACCTTTAACAAATTTAGGATCTTCTTTCTGCATATTAATAAATTCTATATCTAATCCTGCTAAATTAATATTCGCTGGCATTAAATCTAAATTCTTAAATTTAGTCTTTTTTATAGATTCTTCAGTTGTTTTAACATTTATTAATGCTTCATATACACTTGATTTTAAAGCCCCTTTTTCTACTCCTACTCCAGTAGTAGAATTACCTTGTGGATCTAAATCAACAAGTAATACTTTTTTATCAAGTAATCCTAATGATGAAGCTAAATTTATACTAGTGGTAGTCTTACCAACACCACCTTTTTGATTTACAAGTGAAATTATTTTTCCCATACTTACACCTACTTAATTTTGTTTTTAATGTCATATATTATTGTATCAAAAAAAGCATTTTTTTTAAATGCTTTTAGATAATTTTTTTTGAATAGTTTCATTTATTGTTTCTTCTTTTAAAAACAAATTAAAGTCTCTTGTTAATGATGACTTATATATAGGTGTTACATAATAATATGATTTAACATTTGATTCTTCACTTATAGTTCTGTTTATATATTGTATTACTTGATTTTTATTATATGTATATATATCTGTTTTAGATAAAAATCTTCCACTTAAAAACTGATCCGGATCAATGATAGTCACACCATCTTCTTTAAAAATTATATTTTGAGCAGATGGATCTTCTAATAATATCTTCTTTTCACATAAACCATTTATTGTTTCTTCTAACTGACTTATTACATCTCTTAAATAGTCTCTCTTTTGATTTATTAAAGTTACTCTTTTGCCCTTAACCATTTCCATTGTATAAGCATCTAATGGTAATTTTTTGTATAAAAGATTATTAGACCTATGATATAAATCAAGTAATTTAACCATGTTAGGTATATTTGATGTTTTAATAAGTCTAAACATCTTTTTTCCTAAAAAGTACCTATAATTACAATCATATTTGTATACTTTTAATAGAGTATCTCCATTTTTATAAATATTCGCACAACCACCGCTATCAAAGTATTCAAACTCTTGTGTATCAAGTATTTCATTATCTTCCGAATAATAGGTCATAATATTTCCCCCTTTTTGAGATACTATTATATAAATTTATTAAAAAAAATCAAGTTTTTATATATTTTATCGTTTATTACATTGATAAGCGAATTTTTGTTTGTTATAATTATTTATGGAACATTTAATGTGAGTGTCATCCTCCAATCCAACAGGAAAGGAGACTTGCTAACCATTGTCAAGTCTTTTTTTGTATATTTTTATAGTTGTAAATAGCAAAAAAAAGAGCGCAATGCCCCTTACCCCAAATAATAACATTATTAACAATTATTATATAGTTCTTTTACTCTTGCATAATATATTCTTAAAAATTTATTCATTCCAGCTACTTTAGCTACTTTTTTAGGCTTTCCTTCTTGTTCCTTCTTTATTACAAATAGATATACTGCATTATCTTCTTTAGGTTTGGATGACTTAATACTTTTTACTATTTCATATGCTACTTTTCTTAGATACTTATTCCCACGTTTGGTTATATGTCTATTTTCAGAATTAAAAGTTCCAGATTGGTATTGTGGAGTATCTATACCGCATTTAGCTATTAACGCATTGGCATTTGTGTATTTTCTAACATCTCCAATCTCAGCAATCAATCTTGCTCTTGTTTTAGGGCCTACACCTTTCATTTCTTTTACTGTATTAAATTCTTCCAATTGCATTGCAAGTTCATCCATTTTTGTTATAATATCATTAGTTACTTTTAAAGTTTCTCTTAAAAGTAATGTACAACTGTTTATTACTAGTTGTATTGATTCATTATACGGACATGAGGTTACTACATTTGGTGCTAGATCATATATATTTTTGCCAATTGTTTTTCCCACTTTATGTCTGTATTTTTTTGCCATAAAATCAATATCATTAATAAATTCTTTTTCTGATAATTTTAATACATTTTCTGGATAAGAATATTTTTCATAGATATCTAAAAACAAATTATATCTATTTTCATCATCTATAGCTTTCTTAATTCCAGGAAATGTTTTATCTACCATATTTGTTAATTGCAATTTTAGATTTGTTTGATTTACAACAAAATTTGAATATTGTCTAGATAAAAAAGACAATTGTATTCTTACATTATCCATAATTTCAAACTTTCTTAATTTAAACCATTTTTCACTACAATAGTTAGCTAACTTTAAAGCATCTTTCTTATCATTTTTGATTTTTCTTAAATCTAAATCACAATACTTTTTTACAACCAAAGCATTTTCTATACAAACAAAATAATTATTTTCAATTAATTCGTTTAGAATAGGTAAATGATAATGACCTGTTGCTTCCATTAAAAATTTGATTTCATCTTTTTTGTATTTTTTTACTTTTTCAAGTAAGTAATTTAATCCATTTCTATCATGAATTATTTCAAACGGTTCTTCAATTATTTCTCCCTCTGTAGTAAGTATTGCCACATTACTTTTTCCTTTTGATACGTCAATTCCAACTGCGTACATTTTCTCCTCCTTCTTTTTTGATAATTGGTTCCATCTCTTTTACATATTTTCATCCTGGCTTGTGACACGAAAGTATAAAAATATTTCAACTTGCTTAATCGAATGTATTATGTAGTAGATGGTCAACAATCCTCCCTTACGAACGCGCAGTTCTGGTAGACACACGTTGACCAATTATACTAACTACATAATAATTAAAAAGAGTGTAATAATCAATCCAAATTAACGAATTAACTATTACACTTATATGGTACCAGGTAGATAATAATGAAGTTTAATACTTTTATTTTAAAAGTTTTAAAATCCATTTCTATAATTTTATTACTCTCTACCTTACTGGTATTAGCAATAAAAAAATAGACACTCATTGAACTGAACCCCAAAAGTTGGACAGTTTATTAATTTTAAGTTTTTAAGGATTGT
>CAZJSD010000027.1:7892-17674 GCA_964548815.1 uncultured Muribaculaceae bacterium | reverse complement strand
AATATGGTGGTGCTTATTACAAAAGGGACTTATATAATTTATTTACTTTTTAATTCATTTAACATCTTGTTAGTACCACTTAACCAATTTTTATTTAATCCAGTTGGATCATTTTTAGCACCTATTGGACAATACTTAGGTTGAATCTTTTCTAACGTATCTAATCCTAAATCAAAGTAATTGTTTTTTAAATTAGTTAAGAAATGATTAATTCCTTCTTCTTGGTTACTGTATGTTCTAAGTCCTGTTCTACACATAACACCACCAAAATTATTTTTTTCTTTATATGCTGCTGATGTATAGTTCCCAGTTTCCCATTTTGATATTGCAATACTAATTAAAATTTGTTCCTCTGTTAAACCTATTTTTTTGCCACTCTCAGCAATTTTACAAGATACACTATCAAATATACATTTTTCTACTTTAGGTTCTTCTATTTCTTTAATAATAGGTACTTTACTAGTCAGTATTGTTTTAGCTTTAACCTCTTTAATTGTATAATTTGTATTATATGTGTTGTATATATCTCCAACTAAATTAAATACCAAAACATATATAATAGCTATCTTTAACATTCTTGGTAATTTCATAAACAATTTAGCAATTAGATTATGTATAAAATACATGATTTTATATAAAATATTAAATGTAAGATTAATTAACGCAAGAAATACTTTAATTATAATTTTGATAATCTTTTTTATTAATTTAAATCTTTTTATTCTTCTATTTTTCTTGTATTTGTGGCTATTTCTTTTTACTCTACTATTCATAGTTACGCACCACCTTAGCATAACTTGTTAATTTTGTATCTATATATATTGGTACATAATTATCTGAAGTAGATTTATAATAATCAACTAACCCCTTAACTATTCTTTTTATTTTTTTCATTTGACTTTTTAAGATGAATAACTTATAATTGTTAGTAGGAAAAGGATTTTATTCCTTTCCTACTAGAATTACATTTTCATGTTTAATGAAGATGTATCCAATTTTAGCTAATTCGTATAAGTCGTCCAAACTTAGATTACGAATTGGCTTTTTCTTTATTGTATTCATCTTTCCTCCCTTCTGTAAGATATCTTTCTTTTTTATCTTACATACTAAGTATATCATAAACTTCGTACTAAGTCAAGAGTTTTTAATAAATTTGTTGACTTTTTTCGTACTAAGTTGTAAACTATATTTATAGGAAGGTGATAATATGGCTTTTAACAAAAAAGAATATGATAAAAATTTTCTTAAAAACAACTACAAAACATTTAAAGTAGATTTAAAAAAAGATGAGTGGGAGAAAGCAGATAAATTATTAAAAAAGCATAATATTACAAAAGTTGAATTAGTAAGGATTGCTTTGAAATTATTAGAAGATGATAAAATAAAAAAAGAGTAGTGTTCAGTTCTGTTTAGTACTGTTCACTACTCTTCTTTTTTTCTAATATTTTCTTGTTTGATTTTACTACTTCCATTCTCCTAATGTATTCTTCTGGATCATGTACTTCAAGATAATGAAACTCTTGATGTGTGTTAGCTGATAGTAGATAACTTTCCGAATAGATAGTATGTTTTGTCTCTCGATATGGTGGGTCGTGGTGTAATTGGAGTTTATGTTCTTTATATTTCTCCATATTATACATGTCTACCCTACCACATTTTAAAAACAGTTGTTGCTTTACTGCTTTAGTATTAGCTTTACTTCTATTTTTACTCATTATCTAGGAGCTATTTGGATAGCATCTATTTCTTGACCTATTATACCAGCATAACCATTATTAGAATCATTAGTATTATATCCAGTTACCCATGGTAACCATCTGTTTTGTCTTCTTAAATGCACTCTATATTTTATTGGATAATCTGCTTTAATCATATAACCATCTATTGGTTTATTGTATATTCCAGCATAGTCTTTTCTATTCTTGACTACAGGAAGCCATCCAACATTCTTAGTGTGTGTTCTTTGATATATATTACCTTTATTAGCATTGGCATACACGCAACAAACGTCATGACCGAATATGCCAGCATAGTCTCTGTCGTTAACAACATTAGGTAGCCATTTGTTCTTAACGTCATCCCATGTTTGGTAAGTGATGTTTAATGAACTACTAGTATTACTTGTTGCTGGCTTTGATGTTCCCATTTTAGCTTTAACCATGTTAAGAAATCTATCCCACCCTTTATCCATAGTTCTATGAGGGCAATATTTCTTGTTTGGAGCATAGTCATAATGCCTCTTGACCTTATCTATACCCCAACCTCTTTCTTTTAAAATTTGGGCTATTAATTCGGCTGCATTCTCTTCAGCTTTATCAAATTTAGCACCGCCGCTTTTAGAATAACATATCTCTATTGCTATAGTAGTCATATTACCTGGGCCAGTACCATCTGATGCATGCCAACCATTTCTATTTAATGGTAATCCTTGTACTGCTTGAATATCATCTACTGCATAATGATAACTTATTTCATAATTGTTATTAATCATATAATTAATTTCATTTAATGCTGAGGCATCGTTAGCAGTATTATGTACTGTTATTCCTTTAGGTGTAATTATGTTAGGACATTTAATTGAGTATTTGTTTGCTGGTACTAATCTTTGTACTATCTTAATCATTACTCATCACTTCCTTTGTTATTGTTTATCTTTTCTTTAATGTTATCTGGCATTTTCATGCCTAGTTTTTCACAATTCTCTACTACACTTACAAATTCCATATATATTACATATATACTTATAAAGTAGAATATTGCTTTAACTCCAAATGCTGATGCTATCAACATAGAAATTACTATATATACTAATTCTGCTAGTTTTTTACCTAGTCCATCTCTCATCTTAGAACTAGATATTTCGTTTTTCTTCCATGCATTATAATATCCTGTAACAATATCAAAAATCATTAACACACAAGGCAATAGGATTGCCCAGTAATCGTGTGTAAATTGTAAATCTTTTATTATTTCTTCCATTTTATCCTCCTTTTTTTAATCTGTTGTTTTTGTATATTCTACTGTTACATAAGCTGAATAAGTACTTCTATCACTGCCAGTTCTTATTCTAATTTGTGTATTATTTATTATTGCTAAATCTACAACAAATTGAAGCCCACTAGAAGCAACGTTTGGAATCATCCAATAATTTTGCGTTGAACTTTCGTATCCAATTCCTTCTAGATGAGTAACAAACTCAAGATTACTTATATTCAAATTCATATACTTTTGGTCAGTATTGGGTAATGTGCCAAAATTAAATATTTTTCTATAAATTGGTTTGCCATTTATCCATACTTTGTTTGTTTTAACTTCGTTTGTAGAATATACTTCTCCACTATCTACGTATTCTTTTATATTTAATATCTCATTATCTTTTTGTACTCCTATTTCTGTATATTTTATCTTACTTCCATTTCCTAGTAGATTACTTAATACTTTCATAATAAGTTTTACTAACATATTTTAATCTCTCTTATAAATATTTAACTGCCTTTAATGTTCCTGATAAACTAACTGTTTTACTATTAGGCCATATTCTCATAGTAATATTAGTTTCTTGGGTAAGTACAATTATATTAGTTATTCCTCCACCAACAGCACCAGCGTTATCATACGCTGACATAGCGCAAACTTGTGCTGAGCCACTATGTAATGTTAAATAGTATCTTAACGATATAGAACTGTAGTTAAAATTACCAGTAACTACCCATATACCTTTAGGTAAAGTTAATGTTACTAATGTCGTTTGTGTGTCTGCACTACAACTAACATTTGAAAACGATTGTTGTTTATAACTTTTATTAGATAAAATATTATCCAAAGTATCAATATTATTATCACTATCTTTATATGCAATTACACTTGCATTAATCTTCGAATTGTTATTCATTAAATTACTATATACTTTCATTATTAATTTTCATTAATAATAATCTAATACTAAGATAAATTTATTTGTAACCTATAACTTTATATATCAAAAGTCCAGTATTTGCTCCTACATTATAAGTTGCTGGACTATCAGGAAAATTAATATATCTACTATAATTTCTAGTTAATGAAGTTCCTGATATAGTAATACTATCTGTATATAATCTAGTAATATTACCTAAATACACCGCAACTAATAACTGTATATTTGTTAGAAAGTCAGTTGACACTCTAATACTAGAAGAATTATTACCCTCTCTTGAAAAATATATTTCATAAAACCTATAATTTTCTATATTATCTTCTAATGTTATATTACCATTAGTTCCAGTACTATCATTATATAAAATTACTTTTTCGCCATCTAAAGTATATCCATTATCGTTTTTATCTTTTAAAGCTATAACATTAGCATTTATCTTAGTATCATTACCTAGTAAGTTAGAGAGTACTTTCATTAATAAGCACCTCCAGCTAAAAGGAGATTATTATTAACTAATAACCTCCTTCCATAAGAGAGATTGTTTTGTTTGTTAGTAAACAACCTCCCTTCCATATTTTTTCTTTGTACAAATATATATATATATATATATAAGGCTTTGCTTAAATAATTTACTCATTGTTACTCTTCTTCCTCCTCTTCCCAAGTTTCTTCTGTACCAAAGTAAATATAGTTATTTTCTACTTCTGTAACTCTATCATCTACATCCTCAATTCCATCTTCTATATTATTTAAATTATCTGCATTTATAGGGGTTACATTATTTCCCCATGTTGTTTTGGTATATGCCATTATTAATCATCTCCTTTAATTTGTTTATTTCTTCTTGTTGTTCTTTTACAACTTGCCACAATACAGATACCATTGAATAAATATTAACACCATCATTATCGATTGAAGTGATTTCTTCGGAATAATTATAATCATTTCCTATAACAAAACCAATTGACTTTTTAATATTATTTTCTTCATCTTTAAAATTATATTTATAGATATCTGTTGCATCTAATATTTCTTTTGCGTTGGTTAGCTTTTCAAAATTCTTTTTATTTTCTTCTTTTGATGTTTGGGTTAAAGACACACAAGTTATTCTTCCAGATGAAGTTATACTTAAAGGTGTGCTTGTAGTTCCACTACTGATATTGCTATAACTAATTCCACCATATAAACTTACATCTAATGAATCATAAGTTCCAGTCCCTGAACTTGCATCATAATCATTACTTTGGGAAAATAATGTGATTCTTGGTTGAGAATAGACAAATTCATTTATTCCACCTATTCCTCCACCAGTAGTTCCCTCATATTCCCAACTATCTTCTACCACTGACCTTCTTCCGTTTGCTATAATTTGATTTTTAAATTTTAAATTTTCTGTAGTTCCTTGCCTTACAATGGTATCTTCACTTTCTATAATGTAAGCACTTTGTAATGTTTCAGACTGTAGTGCGTTTGCCGCACTATTATCCTTTAATGTAATTATTCCATCACTATCTATACTCAAGTTTTCACCCTGTATTTTAACATCATCAGCTGTCATATCAATGGTAGCTCCTTCAAACGATAATTTATCTGCTTTTATACCAATATAGGAACCTTGTTGGTCTTTTTCTGTAGACATATTAATTTGAGCTATTATACTATCATTATCAGTCTTTTTTTCAAGTTTTAAATCGATAGATTCAGCTGTTTGATTTATAGCACTATACATCTCAGTTTTAGTTGAAAAAACATCTGTATATTCGTTTTTTACTACATATTTAGCTGTTAAATCTATATCATATGTACTTCCATAAGTAAATGCACCTGTTCCTTGATTAGTGTAAAACACATCATTAACCAAGTCATATAATCCTACAACATTGTCGCTATTTCTATAACATGGTACGAAATCACGAACTAATACATTATTGTCATATATTTTTGTTGAATACATTTTTAAATAAGATAAATTAGAAGGAATATCATTAGTTCTATATGCAAATAATAGCATTGTAGTTACTGAATTATTTGTTCTTGTTGAAGTTATTGTTGCATTATAATTATCTATACTAACCGAATTGTTTAAACTATCAACAATAAATGTGTGTTTGTTTGTATCGGAAGTTATTCCTGTACTTGTCCAATTACCTGTATTATTTTGACAAGCCCAAGCAAAATTGCCACTACCATTGATATAAGTTGTAAATACCATACCATTTGTGTCAGGATTATTTGTTCCAAATATTCTTTGTTGTGTAGGTGTAACTTGTGTAAATTGAAAAGTTGTTTCAACTTTCGTTTTTGGTGTTACATTAACACCAGTATCAATATATTGTGTACCACTACTTTGTATATAATCAACTTGTGTATATCCATCAGGAAGTAATGAACTCTTTGGAAATGATTCTAAATAGATATAGTTATCTCCTTCAAATAATTCTATTTCTAAATCATCTAATGCATCTACATTTTCATTTTCATCTATTAAATAGCACTTACCTTTTGAGTATTTAAATGTTTCGTTTTTCTTTAAGCTATTAAAAGGTAGATGGTATTTCTTTGCGTTTGCAGTTAAATTTATAGATTTATCTACTATTAAATAGGTATCAAGTGGATATATATTATTAGATGGATATAAAAAATTAGTAGGATATAATAAATCAATAAGTCCCTGAATAGTCAATTCTTGAAGTTGCCCTTCCATTGCGTTTTCTAAATGAATATAATTTTCTGACTCAACTTCAGTAACAGAATTAATAATTTGATTAACTTGAATTAGTAAATTACTATATCCCTCTATTACAGATGCTGATAAAGTACCAGTGGTTATATAATCTGCATTTATTCGGCCATCTTGTGTGATTGCTATACCATATGGACCACTTATTCCATTAGAACTGAATCCTAACCCTCCTAATCCCCATTTCCATACCTGAGTGGCTGTTGTTGGATCATCTGAATCCATTATATATAACTCTCCAGTATCGGTGCTTATATAAATATAACCACCAAATGGATGGTTAATTAGATTAGTGGCATTTATTTGTGCTTGAGTTAAGATAGAATTTGTATCTACTTTTGCTAATTTATTACTTAATTCTTGATTACTTTGGAATTGGTTAGTAACTATATTAGGTGTTACTGTACCACATTCTATGGTTATTATTCTATCTAATATTAAGTCGTAGACAGTTTTAACAACTCTAGTCTCTAAATCTAAATTTAATTTTGGTATTTTTGCTGTTACGGTATCACCAAGTGATACTGATTCTAGATTTTGATAATTTTTATATTCAGTAGTTTTAGATAATTCTATAAAATTAATCTTAATAGATACAGTAGGCTTATCTATTCCTTCTGTATATAATTTTTGCACCTCTGCTCTTAACATATTTTTAGCAGTAGATTCATCAATGTTATTGTCTTCATCTATTCCTATATCAAATTCTATTTTTTGATAAAATGGTGTAAAATAATTATTTATTAAAGGACTATCTACATATAACTCATCCAATAATAATTCATTAGTACCCTGAGGCATAATTCTTGTAGCAACAGTTGATAAATCTAACGACATTTGTATTCCATTTAGGTTTTTTCCATATAAAATAGTAAAGCCACTATCATTTCCTCTTTTTTTATGAACATAAATATTAAAATTATTTAATTCTATTTCCCCACCAAATTTTTTTAATACTGCATTATCTTCATTATATATAGCATCAATAACATTCTTTCTTACATATCTAGCACTAGCAACATCTGTACAATTACCTGTTACAGAAAAAGAATTTGCTGTTGCTGTTCTACTAAGTAGCCAAGAAATTGCATTATTAGCAGTTAAATTAGTTGGCGAAACATCTACTAAAAAATTTTTAGATAAATCAAAGAATATATGCTTTGCTAAAATTTTTATTTTATTTAAATCTTGTTCTACATCCCAAATTCTAAAAAGTTGACCATTAGCTTTAATAATATTACCTTTTACTAAATTATCACTTAACCATCCACCTGTAACATATTCAAATTCTAGATTGTATTCCCCATTTAGAACCTCAGTTATAGTAGGATTATTATAAAAATCTCTTAAAACTCCTAGTCCTAAATTAGAAAAAGAGAGAGTGTTACTACTATATAGTATTAGCATTATAACCACCCTCTCCTATATGTTAAAGTTACTTTTGTTATACCACTACCCAAAGTAATAGAATTACCTTCTGGCTTTAATTTTGGAAACTCATCCAAAACAACCTTGTTATTAACATTTAAATTATTTTTGGTACAATTCATTAATTCACAATCTATTTCTATTCCAGTTTCTTCTACTTCAACTGGTACATTATTAATTGTAACAGTCCCAACTCCAGTTATAGATATTTTAGGAGATATTTCAATATTACCGCCTATATCAAAATCAGAATCATTAGAAGTATACTCTAATGATTCCTCAGTTAAATTATAAGATATTGGTTCTATATCAAATTGTAATGGAAATTCTTGTAAATAATTTAAGTATTTATCAAAACTTATTTGATTTTTTATTGTTGCTATAAAGTATCTATCACTATATTTAGATAAAATTAGATTAGCAGTACCAATAAAGGTACTTTTTATATCATCTATTTTCGATATATCTTCAATTATACAGTTTATTGTATAACTACTAGAACGAAACGTACCATTATCAATATGAAGATTCCCATTTTTACCATTAACTTTAATTGTCTCAATGTCTCGCTCGGCTCTTGGAATAAGAGGCATATTTTTTACAGTTATCCCTAAATCTCTTGAATCGATGCCATTAAAAATAAAATAATGCATTTTATACCTCCCTTTTTTGTAGATAATATAATTCTTCTGCTATTCTTTCTATATCTTTTTCTTCTTTTACTTCTAAATGTTCTACGGTAATGCTATTATAATAATTATAGTTGACTGTTTCTTTTTTATTTTTAGATTGATTATATTCTTTAGCTTCATCTTTTGTTAATACACGTTCCCCTTTGTGAAGTATTGCTGGCATTTCATCATAAGGAACTTCTTCAATACCAACTCTTAATCTAGATATAAATGGTAAATTAATACCTTTTCCACCAAATCCAGGTACCCAAGATGGTATTTTTATCCTATTAACCATACTAATAAAACTGTTCAAGCCACCTATTAACACATTTATAGGCACCTTTACTATATTTACCAAACTACCAAATACATTTTGGAATACATTTTTTACTGCTGTAACTACTGGTGTTAATGCCTTTAAAGCTACAACTAATACTCTACTAATAATATTTGCTACATTGGTTATATGCGTTATTATTGGTTGTAATACATTCTTTATACACCATGCTAATAAATCTAAAATAGGTTTTATTAAAGGTAAAAGAGCCTCAATAATAGGTAATAACACAGGTAATAATTGTCGTATTATTTGAATTAATGGTGGTAATATTATTTTTAATATATCACTAAATAATGGGAGCAAATCCTCTATTATTTCTCCAATTATTGGCATTAACTGTTCTATTAAATCAAATATAATTGGCAATAGTGTTTTTGCAAATTCTACAAATATAGGTAAAATGCCTTCTAATAAACTTATTAATATTGGGGCCAGTCTATCTATCATCGCTTGTATTTCAGGCATATGATCAATAATTAAATCTAATACTTTTTGAATTAATGGAATTGCAGCACTCATTAGTCTATTACCTAAAGCTCCTAAAGATTGCTGCACGTCTGACATAGTATCTCCAAAAACTACACCAGCACTTACTGCATCTTCGCTCATTACTAAACCTAAATCATTAGCTCTTTGAATTAGTCCATCATAATCATCTGTATTTTGTTCTATTAATGGAGATAA
>CAZJSD010000027.1:0-7792 GCA_964548815.1 uncultured Muribaculaceae bacterium | reverse complement strand
TATTTAAAAAAAAGACGTAGAACTGCTGGAGTCCCAAGTCCTACGTTAATTTTAAAAAATCTTTTAATTTATCATTATTATATAACTCTTTTATAATTGGAATTACATCGGTTTCTTCCGCTTCTTCTTTTGTTATACCTTTTAAATTAGAAATTAGTTCAATTATTTCATCTTCTGCTTTATATAAATTATCAATTATTAAAGCAATTAGTTGTTTACCTAATTCTTCTTTGTCTTTTAAATCGTTACCACTATCTATATTTAAGTTCATTATTAAAGAAGATATCCCCATTTTATTTATAATTAGAGATATTTTACTTAATATTTTTGGTGTAATTTTTAAATTATCCATAATTTTATCTTTCCTTTCTTATGCTCTCTTTTCTTATATCTACTATTATTAATAAACATAAGAAAAGAGAGCAAATTTCTCTTTACTATGCTAATGGATTAGTTGCTGATGTTTCAATATTCCAACAACATTCTTCAGTAGAAGAAGTTGCATCATAATGTCCTAAAAATTCTAAACTATGTTCGTTTTCGTTTTTAGATACACCTTTGTATGTAAAAGCACCTTCATGCATAGCATTTTTAACAGTTAAAATGGTATAAGTTCCATCTAACATTTTTGTTACGACTGCAACATTTTTTAAATATGAAGAACTCGCAACAACTCCGAAATTACCAGGTGTTAGAGCATTAGTACTATTATTTACAGTTGCACCAGGTATAGCTATTTTTAAATAATCAAGACTGCAACATAATGTAGATATTTTTAAAGAAACATCTTCTCCATCTTTTACTTGCATTCCTTTTGTTTTACCTTTTCTTCCATCAAATTCAATATCTCTTATAGATGGTGTTGCTGTAAATTCTGCTCCACCTCGAGTAGGTCCTAAAACCATTTCTCCAGTCTCACCATAATTTACAACTACAACTCCTTCATCTATTTGAATTTTATTTACATTTGATGAAGATAAATTTACTAGAGCCATATTCTCCCTCCTTAAAATATTCTGGCAATAAAAGTAACTCTTCTCATAGAAGAGTCTTGCTCAGTCATTTTACCTAAATACTGACTTTCAAAATTAATATGAAAACCAATATTTTCATCTTTATAATTGTATTCATCAAGACCTACCCTCAATGAATCACATAAACTTTCTACATTTGATTCTGATAATTCATTAACATATAACTCTATATCAAATAAACATTGATATCCATAATCTAAAGAAGATATAGATAGATCAGGTATAACACCATAAGGATATGAAGTATTACTTGGTGCCTTCTCGTAATAAACATTCATAATAGTATTTATTTTAAGCATTAATTTGTCTAAAAAAGTATCAATCAATTTCTTCATCTCCTCCCAAATCTATATTCATTCCTTGAGTTAAAGTGTATTCTTCTAACTTCCCTAGTTTTTCCTGAATTGCATTTTGAATATCATTAATATTCTCATATGCAGTATTTCTAAGAAAATTTTTATTACTCATTCCTGGATGTTGTACTATATATCCATATTTAGTATGATTGTCATGTAATTCATAAGATAATTTGCCACCATCTTTAAATTGTTTCGTTTGTATACTATGGGGTTTTGTTCCAAATTCAAACCAAGTAGGATTAACAAAATACTTTATTCCAAACTTTTTTCTCATTTGGCCTCTTGTTAAATAACCTACTTCAAGATATGGTTGCCCAGTTTTAAAATCTATCTTTGCCCAAGCTCTTACTGCTTTTTTAAAATATCCTCTTTTTACTGGTATTTTTTCTTTTAAAGTTTTAGTAACTATTTTACCGCCTTCTTTTAATGCATCTTTTGATAGCTTACGCATCATCTTAATACATTCTTGAGAAGTATCAATAAATTCTATCTTAGAATTTTCCATATAATCACTTATTTTCAACTACTGTTGAAGTTAAAACTAACTCAACAATATCTTCCTTTTTATAAGTTCTTAATATCTTATAAATAATATCATTGTATTTAACATGAGTTATATTTGTTAAATCTATTAGTTTTGCTTCTAACTTGATTTCTGGTTTAAATCCTACTGATGCTGATTGATAAAACTCACTTTGCCCAATGCTTTTTTCATTACAATAAAACAAAGTTTCAATATATGATATTTTGGGTCTATGTTTACTATCTAATGTTGTAATTTCTTTCATTAGATAACCTACATTTTTAAAATACATAACTATTCTCCCGTTTCTTCATTAGTTGTTTCTGTTATATATTCTGTGTTAGAACATAAAAATGTTTTTATTGATTCATATGACCTAATATATCTTTCAGCATCAGCATTATCAAAACCAAAATATGCTTTACAATAATTTGTAACAGCCTGAATTATCATTTCATCTGTATCTGAAATATTAGAAGAGGCAATGCCTGCCAATTCTAACTCTTTTTTACATGCATTAATTAGATCAGTAATTTCACCATCGTATGCTGTATTACTAATTCTTAATGCTAGTTTAATTTTGTTTAGCATTGCCTTTTACCTCCTTAATTAAAGACTTGTAGCAACTTTAACAAAAGCGTCTGTACAAGCTGGTTTACCATCAAATATACCAACACCTAAATATTTATAAGAGTTAGTGTCTATATCGAAGTCTTTCTTAACTTCAACTTCTCTATTTAGGTTACCAACGTATTTCTTGAAGTTTCCTAAGAAAGCTACTCCATCAGCAACTTCATCTGATAAAATTACTGGATATCCATAAATAAAGTATTTATCTCCTTCAACTCTTACTAAATCGTGTTTAGCATTATCTTGTAATCCCATGAATTGATTAAATAAAGTTTTCTTCTTCATTAAGAATTTAGCACCTTTGTCATAACCACCTGGCAATAAACCAACAGCAGTTCTTACGTTAGCAGCAGTTAAACCAGTTGAACCATTATATTGAACACCATTTTGGTTATTAACATAGCTAATTGCATCGATACCTTTTACAGCACTTGAACCGCTACCATTTATTATTTCGTATTCTATTTTTGTAGCAATTGATTCTGCTAGCATTCTTACTAACCAATCTTCAAAATCGTTAACACTCATTTGTAAGATTGAATCAGATACTTGAATTAATTTAGTGAATTCATATCCTCCTAAACTTACTTCAGTTAATACTGCAGTAGCATCTACATTGATTCCAGTAGAATTTTGTGTATGATAACCTGCATCTGCTCTTGTTGTTTCAACAGCAAATTTTAAATTACCTGGAACGTGGAATAATTCTATTTCTCCTAGTAATGGTACTAATTGAACCATTTTATCAAAAATTTTATCACTTGTTTCAGTTGGTATTACTGCTGTTGAAGTTGTAGTTAAAGCTCTTTCTTCTTCAGTCAATTCTTTACCCATTAATTTTTTGAAAAATACATTTCTATAATTTACTTCCATTTTTTTATCTTCCTTTCTTTCTTCGGCAATTTCTATTTCTTTGCCTTCTAATCCTTTTTGTATTTTTTCAAGAGTATTATCTCTTTTCTCAGCTTTTTCTTCTAAAGCCTTTTTTTCACTTTCAAGTTCATTAACTCTTTCTTCTATTTGAGTTAATTCTTCGTTTGTCATTTCGGCATTACCTGATAACTTCTCTGATAGAGAACGAAGTTCTTCTTGAATTTTTTCATAAGTCATATTATTTTTCCTCCTTTAATTCATTGACTTTCAAAAATAAAGAGACCTTTCTTTGCAAAAGTTCTCTTTTGGCTCTAAAGTTCTCCAACTTCTCTTTCTCACTCTCCAGTGTTGAAAGAGCACGAGCATATATAGATGTTGTATCGTAGAATGGGGTGTCCACCACACTCACATCGAACAACTTATCTATCCTAAGTATTGTTCTTGTATCAGTTGCTAAATCCCATTTTTCTTCTTCAACGGTAAAAGCAAATGACATTTTATCTAATAGTCCTGCCTGAATCATCTTATAAATATCTCTATTTGAATTAGTGTCAATCAATTCAGCTCGAATAAATAATCCTTTATCATCGATTTGTAATCTCAAAGAATTGTTTCTAGTTCTTGCTAAAATGTGATGTGAATCATCGTGGTTATATTTCAAACAAACATCTTTCATATCACATCCACCAAAAGCATTTTTATCTATAATTTCAGTAAAGCCATGTGTTGCTGGACTATCAAATACAACTGCATAACCTTCAACTACCATTTTTTCTTGACTATCTTCTGATTCTCTTGCTTCTAAATTTTTAGCAAGGAATCTTATTTCTTTTTCTTTTTTCATTTATACTCCCTCCCATTAGGTAAAATAAAAACAACCTTTTTATTTTTATAAGTTGTTCCTTTTAACATTTCTAAATATTTTTTACTATGATTCTCCTCCAACTTTATCTTCATTAGAGCTGCTTTCTCCTGATTCTGATTCGTTAGATTCGCTGTTTCCATCGTTTTGCTCATTATCATCCACCTCCTTATCAAGGTTATTAACTTCCGTATACTCTTTACGAATATATCTTTTATCCTCATCTTCAGATACATGAGGCAAATTCCATATATCCATTACTTGATTTGTACTTAATATTCCTCTATCAAATAGTTGCTGACTAACATTTAATTTAGTATTATTAGAAATAAATTGTAATTTAGTACTTTCTAATACTACATTTAATCCTTTAGCAATGTCTACTTGCTTTATAATCATATTAGTTAATACTTGGCTGATTTGAATTGCTATAGGTTCAATTACATCTTCATAAAATAAATTCCATTGATCTTCTGATGCAGTATTTTGAAGTATTTCTTCACTCATATGAAAATAATCAAAAACATTATTCTTAATTAACTCCATGTTTTCTTTATCTACTATGAATGGTTTACTATCAACCTTTTGAACATCAGAATATTTACTATCAAAAATTAGAATACCGCCATTATTCTCCATTGATAGTTGTTCATCTTTTAATCTTTTTTGTTCTGCGCTTATACTTTCTGGATTTTGAACTACTCCTAATCTAGCAAGGAATCTAATCATAGCTCCACTTTTAATACCTTCTTTTATACCTTGCTCTTGAGTATTTATTAAATCCATAGTTGAATGGATTGCACTATTTGATTCGCCTAAATATTCTTTTTTATAATAATGTCTTCTTAAAACACCAGCAAAATCATATTCAACTGCATATTCTTTATTATCAATTTGATAAACCAAATAATCTGTACCATTATATTTAACAATTTTAGATCCTGATGCTCGTGCGGGATAAAATCCAATTATTTTCATAGTTACACTATTTTCAAATATTGGTATGATATAAGCATTATTTTCTACTAATAAAATAGTTACTAATCTATATAAAAATTGTTGAGTGGTCATTAATCTATTAGGTTTATTTTGAAGTAATATATTTAAATTGTTATAATTTTTATTTCCATTGATAATAGGATGTAACTTTGAACATTGAGTAGCTATTTTATCAATACATGACCTAGTCAATCCCATTTCATACAAACCACCATTGAAAGTAGTAAACACAGCATTGTAACCTGTGAGTAATTTAAAGGTACTTTCTAATCGTTGGATATTTTTTCTTTCTTCTCTATTACTTTTTAATCTATTAAATATTGCCATAGTTACCTCCTACATATTTAAATAATCTTCATAATGTCTTTGATATACGACATAAGAATCTATTAATGATACCGCACCATCTATTCTTTGTTTTGAATTTTTTCCTTTTACTGGTCTTATATTATCATTTTTATCTACTTCTACCTGTGTGTTTGTTAAACACCATTTTAGGATAGGATTATTATTATAATTAACTTTTTTATCTGCTAAATCTGATGCTAATATTTTCATTGGTGTAGACATAGTTCTGGCACCTTGAATAACTGGTTCTAATACATATCCATTTTGTTTCATTTCATCAGCCCATTGATTAGCACCCCATTGATCATATCCTACCCAAACAGTATATATATTATATTTATCTCTTAATTCATTAAACCATGCAGTTACATCTGAAAAATTAACCATATTACCAGAACTAAATCTTATATATTCTTGTTCTTTCCAAATTTTATAAGGTACTTTGTCTTCTCTTTCGTGTTGTTCTGCTCGTTCTTCTGGGATAAAATACATTTGAGTTAAAAATAATTTTGTATCTTTTCTAATTAGACATGAAGCGCAAGTTAAATCTCCAACACTAGATAAATCGACTCCCCCTATCCCATAACAATTTCTTAAATCTTCTAACTTAAATACCTCTTTATTTTCAACTGTTTCAAATGTTAACCAAGAACCTACTCCAGTTTCTCGAATATTAAAATCTTTGGTAAGCAAGGTTGGTAAATAATTTTTGTCGTTTCTAGCTCTTTTGACTTGCTCTTTTAAATAATCTATTCCTTTAATAGTACCTAATCCTGGATTAGCTTTTATCCATTTTTTTTGAACTGTCCATTCGCTCCTAGAATCTAATTCATAAATAAAAGATAAAAATCTTTCATCTTTTTTGATTCCATTTAATATATCTTCTGATAGTTCATAAAGAGAATCATAAATATTCTCTCTAATAAAACCAGCTGTTGATATTGATACTAATAACGGCTGTTGTCTTGCTCCCATAGATTGTTTAGAAACATCATAAATATTTCTATCTTTCCAAGCATGAACTTCATCTAATATTCCACAATGCATATTTAATCCATCTAATGTATTTGAATCACTAGCTAATGGTTCAAATGTACTAAATGTTAAATCAACATATAAATCACTTTTTCTTTTACGAATATGTTTTTGTAATAGTTTACTTTGAGAAACCATATTTTTTGCTTCTTCAAATACTATTTTTGCTTGGTCTTTCTTTGATGCTACACAGCATATTTGTGCTCCGCCTTCGTGGTCTGCAAATAACATATATAATCCAATTGCCGAAAGTAATGTTGATTTGCCATTTTTTCTAGCTACTACTATAAAACATTCTCTATATCTTCTAAATCCTTTATCATCAACAAAACCAAATATTGTTTGGATTATTGCTTTTTGCCATAAATCCAAAACGACAGGTTTCCCTGCCCATTGTCCTTTACTATGCTTACAAAATTTTTCTATAAATGTTATTGGTCTAGTTGCTTTATCTATATCAAAATGATATTTATTAGGATTATTTAAATCATTTATTATCATTTCATATTGTTTTTTTACTTTTTTTGATACTTCTATCTTTCCACTTACAATTAAATTATAGTAAGTTAATATATAATTCATTATGTATTTAAAAATTCTTCAAGTTCATCAGGATCATTTTTACGTGTTGCATTATCGTTTTTTGTTAAATCACATAATTGTTTTATAACTGTTTGATATGATTTAACAGTGTCTCTATAATCTTTCATAAGTGGATTCGCTTTTGTAAATTGTTGACTAGCATTTATTGTTAACACAGTTAAATTATCTGAGTTTATTTCTTTTTCAATATCTTCTGATAATATCAATAAAAAAGAAGCTCTAGCACAGAGTTTCTTTATTACATGTTGTTTTTCTTTAGAAGACATATTAAATAGTTTTATCAGCCTATTATATTCTCTTGTTATTCTACCTTGTCTAACACCAAGTTTTCTTTTACTATCATCTACTATCTTTTTGCTTTTATCTTCTTTATTTTTCTTTTGATTTACTTTCTTTTTCTCCATGCTTTCTCCTCTCTACCCCCCCTCACATGATTTTTGCCAGTTTGGGGCAAAAAAAGGTTCATCGCGCGGTTTATATTAAATTTATTTTTCTTTTGAAATAGGGGGAGTATTAATTATTTCTA
>CAZJSD010000026.1:0-17678 GCA_964548815.1 uncultured Muribaculaceae bacterium | reverse complement strand
GTTTGAGCAATTCTAAATATATTATCTGCAAGTTCTTCACTACCCATATTATCTAGTATGTCTTCTCTATACCTTAATTTCTTTCTTTTAAAAATATCATCAGCTGTTTCACCATTATAAAGTCCTTTGTATCCTGCATTATGAAATCTAGCTAAATCTTTTACTCCGCTATTAATGGCAGTTTTATTCAAATTTAAATTACCTTTTCTTGCTTGATTTCTCCTATATATTCTTTTTTCATCTTCGGTTAGTTCATTATATTCTTTTTCTAATAGTTCTTGTTTTCTTGTTTGAATAGCAAAATAAGTTTGACCTAACGCTATTATTTCTTTGTTTGGGTTCCCATTCATTACTATTAAATAACAAGCATATCTTGATAATTTATAATCTAATACTTTCCTTTTTGTCATAGAACCTATATCAACCATTTTGCGGTATAACGCAAAATGGTCATCTATATTATATTGGCTCTCTTTGCATGCTATTTTAGCCCTTTCAATTAAATTATTTATACTTCTCCATTGACGATAACCTAAAATAATTTGTAAGTCTCTTGCAAACCAATACTCATTACCATTTTCATCAACATGTTTGATATCCTCAAATACTTTTTCAGTATATTCTTTAATTTCATTCATCTTAAATTTTTCCTTTCTTCTAGATATATACTCCAATAATAATATTTGATATTCTTTCATAAAATTCCCCTATAAAATTTAAAAAAATTAAGGATTTCCTTAATTTTCCTAAATTACAAAAAAGAAAAGACTCTTTCGAGTCTTTAATTATTTATCTGTTTTTTTCTTTTTAGTAATAAAGAATACTACTGCCAATAATACTAAACTAATACCTAATATTGATATAAATAGAACAATATTATCACCAGTTTTTGGGTTTGCTTTATTATCATCTGGTGTAGTTGATCCACCTGAACTTGCTTTACTTGCTATCGCATAGTTTGAGAAACTATTTGTTTTAAATGTAACTATTCTAGTAGTTGGATCCCATGATTCAATTTCAATTATTTCAAATTCATCACCATCATCAATATTATGTACAAATACTATATCATTAATATCTATTCCTTCATCTAATTTTAATGATATTGTTGCTTCACTATCTAATCTATGAATTTGATTACTCCATACAGATTCAGATGTTCCTCTATATAATACTTGCATTAAGTTAATATCAAAATAATTAATTATTTTGTTATCTCCTGCCGCATTTTCAAAATCTTTTATTTTATCTTCATCTAAATCAACATTATCTACTGTTAATTGTACAGTACCTGAATCTATTTCATCACCATCAATAGTTATAGTACCCTCTTTAATTTCATCAGCATTAGCAATAACTTCATCATCTACTGCCTCAACTGTTGCTTGGAAGTAACCTGCTTCACCATTATGAACAACTAGTGTAAATTCTGATACTCCTTCATCTGTAGTAGTGAAATCACTTCCTCCATTAACACTTGTTACTTGATATCCATATTCAGGAACTACTCTCATAGTAACAGTTGCTTCACCTGGTAATGTTAAACCACCATCATCAAAATCAACATCTGCTAAAATACCATATGTTAAGTAATTACCATCAGATGCAACCAAGTGGTCGCCCTCTCTTTCTAATCTGTTATTAAGATAAGCACCATCTACTATATAAGTCTCAGTACCTACAGTATAAGTAGCTTGTACTAACTCTAATCTTGCATGACCTATATAATCAAATCCACCAGCTTGTGCAGGATCTCCTGTCCAAAGGAATGTTGCCAAATATCTTGTTCCATTATTTTCTCCATGTTTTACAACAATATTGTATGAATTAGCTTTTTCAACATCATCTATATCAAAAGATATAAATTGTGTACCTTTATTATGCTCTAACCATGAAGTTCTATCATCAAAATCTATATAATCACTAACATCATAACTTGTTCCATTAATAACTATTTCATCATAGAATCTATTTATCCATAATGTTTCAAATGTCAATACTACTGTATCATCTTGTGGATCTGAATCATAAGTAATTGTATCTCCTGCTTCATGATCCCATCTAAAACCATTAACATATAACTCAATTTGATCATCATACGCTTTTTCCTCACCATTTATTATATATGTTCCTGTCCCAGGAGATAGGTTAATTGTAGCTTCTGCTTGATCTCCTCCACTTTCAGCATCTTCAACCATAAATACTGTATTAGAATTAATTGGACTATAATCATATGGAACATGTCCACTTGTATTATATAAAGTAAATTTATTATCTGCGTTATAATCTAGTACACCTGAATACTCATCGCTTACCAAAATTTGGCAACTTGTACTACTTTCACAATTTACCTCACCAATACTAACATTACTAGATTTAAAATCTACATATTGACCATCTATTTTTAAATGACCATTATCTTTTTCCATTGTATGTCCATCTGTGGCACTAAATGAAATAGTATATATGTCATCTGCATGAACTATATTAAATGGTAAAATATAATTCGTTAACATCATACATCCCATAAGAATTGCCATAAATCTCATACCAATTTCTTTTAATAATTCTTTTATTCTCATACTTCCTCCTTATTATTCCTATAATATAGAAATATCCTTATAACAATTATATCAAATATTTATAAAATGTTAACACTATATTTATAATTTTTTTAAATTTGTCACTTATTATTTTCCATAATATTTTTTAAATAAAAAAAAGACTCTTAAGAGTCCATTATATCTTATTCAAAACCAAATTTATTTCTAAAATCATCTATACTATATATTCCCCCACCATGTTTATCTACAATTATATAGTAATAATCTAGATGACTATTTACACCTGCGCCATTATGTTTTCTAACATCAAATTTATAGAAGTAATCATAATCACCAGTATCTTCATTATGTACAGAAACTGTTTCTATATATCTAAAATTAATACCTTCTTCATGATTAAAATAATCTAATAATACATCTTCTGCATCTTCAGTAGTAAAATCTGGATCAGGATTACTATGACTTGGAGTATTTTGCGTATTACTACTTTCTGAAGTAGAATTATCTTCAAAAACATCTTGTAAATTAATTTTATCTTTTTTATTTATTTCTACCATTGCTTTACAATCATCATTATTACAATCATTATATACCATAGAAACATTTGTAAGTTTACTATTAATTAAGATACCTACACTACCATTCTTTTCAGCATCTGTATCTATTATAGTATATAATTTATTATCTTTATCTAACATAGTAATATAATAGTAATAACCTTTTCCAATCTTTAATGCTTGAATATCAACTATCTCATCTACATCTACTTTAACTAATTTTTCAGTTTTTCCATTATATGTATATGTTGATGCCTTATCAAATAATTCATTTATCTTACTAGATTTATCTATTTTATCTTCTTTTAAATCTAAATATACATTACCATCTTTATCTAATATTACATATAATATATTTGTTTCTACTACCTTTTTTACTGACATACCACTACTAGTTTTAGAAGAAGTGCTACATTTTTTATCAGTATTTGTTTTATCAATAACACCATTACCTTTTAATACAAAATATACACATGCAGCGGCTAAGATTAATATTATTAATATAAAAAAGGCAACAACTGAATTATTCTTTTTACTACTTCTTTTTTTCATAATCATACTCCTATTCTTAATATTACATTTCTTTCTTTTTTATTAATAAACCCGCAAGTAATAATCCTATTATACTTAAACCTAACATTGAAATATATACAAATATATTATCACCTGTTGATGGATTAATTATTTCATCAATTTTTCCATCTGGATTTACTTTATTTGAGATAGTAAAAGATGCATCAACACTATTATTATCAAGCATTGCAACTATAGTATGTTTTCCTTCTTTTAATCCTTTTAAATATTCTTTATTTATTGTTATTACTGTACTTCCTTTTGAAATAGAATATTTATCTTTTGATAATTCTTTATCATCTATATATACTTTTCCTCTTTCTATAAATTCATAATGATTAAAACTGTATACTAATACTAAATCCTCATTATTACTAATCTCTTGATTATCTCCTTTAATTAAATAATAATCTTCTTCATATCTATTAGAATTTCTTGAAAGAGAAAGATATATTTCATCAAAATGAGGTAACACAATTAATGATGCATTATCAACAAGAGTAATTGCATTCTCTAAAGATTCACCAACATTATAACCACCTTCTGTACCAAAGAATAATGGACATAATGCTTCTCTTACTTTAGTTACATTTTGTTTGAATGTATTTACTTCTTTTTGAAAATCTTCTTTATATTCTTCACCATATAAATCTTGACTCTTATTAATAGGTTCTTCTAAAGCATTATCTAATAACCCAACTAATTTAGCATCCGCTAATTCACCCATATCAGAATATGTTTTAATTACATTACCATTTTCATCTTTTTCTTGTTTAGTCACTTTTAACATTAAATCTACAAATTCTTCAAACTTAGCGGCTCCTGAAACATTACCTTCATCATCCATAAGCAAATCATTTATTTCTGGTATTGTTGATCCTTGTGAGAAAAGCATTGTAATATAGAAAAGTTTTCTTACTTCATCAGAATCTTGATAACTATTATATGCTGCACTACCTTCTTCTGGTCCATAATAACAAGCCTTTATAAATGCTTTTAATCCATCTGATATTTCTGGATTTGGTTTAGTAGAAAACGCACTAAACATAGATAATAAACTTTGATATTCTTCTGGAACTAAATTAATAATTGCATTAACAACTGAATCAGATATAGGTTCTTCTTCATTATCAGACATATATTTCGCAAACAACTTCACAAAATCATCTATTGAAAAAGTATCTTTATCTATTTCATCTCCAGTAAAATATGTTAATAAATCTTCTACTACCATAGTAACTGCTTCTGTCTCACTTGAAGCTTTACCTTTATTTTGTAGTTCTTCTGATATATAAGCAATATATGAATATACTAATGGATAAATCATATCACTAGTTGCCATACTACTTTCTGAATCATCATTAATAAGAACCATAGCCATACCATAAGTACCTATAGCTGATTTAATTCCTTCTTCATATTCATCATAATATAATTGATTCGTTTCTATTTTATCTGTTAATGCCTTTAATCTTTCCTTAAAGAACTCTATTTGAGAAGTATCACTTTGAACATCAACTATACTTAATGATTTTAAATCAAATTTCTTTTTACTAAATTCTTTTCTTTTTCCATTTTCAGTATATGCATTATAAACATACTCACTTACACTTTTTAATTCATTTAACATCTCTTCTTCAGATATTAATCCATCATATGAATCTATTACTTTTCCATAACGAGAAAATCCCCATGCTTCTGGTGGAAGTAATGGAAATGCATCATCATAAGAAATAATACTTCTTATACCATTATATATATCAGAATCTATATCTACAGTACCACCCTTAGTATAATTATAAGCACTTCCCTTAGTATCATTTACATAATCTTCTGAATTTCTATTTCCTTCTACACTTAATTCTATATTCTTACTAACACCATCTTTAATAGAACTAGGTGTACCTATTGTATAACAATAAACATCTTCTGGAGTTAAACTAACATTATCACCAAAATAATCTACTCCTCCACCTGCAAAGAATCCACCTAACAGATTAGATACAGCAGCTCCTCTACTATAACCTACTGTCCATATTTTTAAATCTCCAGTAATATTATTTTTATCTATATATTCTTTTGTAAAACGTAGTACTTCATCCCTTGCACTCTTAAATCCTTCATGTATATCCCCATCACCAATAGTAAAGTTACCTGCCCATTCAAGTTTATAACCAGCACTTCTTGGAATTACCGCAAGTAATATATATTTCTTTCCATCTTGTATAATAGTTTTTTGACCTATAATAGCGCCCATAGAATTTTCTTTTTTCTCTGATCTATAATACTTATTTACTTCTATATTATTAAATTTCATTTTCTTTAATAACGCATTAACATTATAATCATTATTAGAAGAATCTATTTCATATTCATCTAATTCTTCTCCATACCAACTTATTGATGCTGCCGCAACCTGTATAGATAAAGTTTCTAATGATTTACTTCCAATATAAGAAGATTTAGTAAAATCACTATCTCTATATACAAATGTATTTATATTTTGTTTATTATCTCCTTCTATCGCACTATATTGATATTTATCAGAAATTATTTCATTTGAATCATTACTTTCTGCGTATACATTGGTAAATAAAAATGAACATAATAAAGTTATAAATACTATACCTATTTTCTTTTTCATATATCCTCCGCCGCTATTATTATAATTATAACATAGTTTTATTCTATATTAATATTTTTTTAATACACTTGGCATTTCTTGATTAAAGTTAACAATAGATTTTGGTTCTATATTTTGTTCTTTACATAATTCTAAATATTTATCATCCCAAGATAAATTATATGCATCATCTATATTTAACCCTATCTTATTAACCCAATCAGTTACTATCTTTATAGAATCTTTATCTTTACTTTTATTTTCAATTTCAAGTGCTACACCAAAAGGATATTTATCAACAGCTATTTCCACATCATCATTATAAAAATTACTTCTATATCTTTCATAACTCTCAACTAACTCTAAATGTAAAACATTTTCTAATAAAAATACTAGATTTGTATATTCTTCAGGTTTAATAGATAATTCTACTTCCTCTTCTTGATGTACTTTATCCATTTTATTATCTATTCTTCTTTTCCAAGAAATCATACACTTAGTCTTCTTATCATTTTCAGTTTTTCTAACTCTAAATCTTCCATCTATTTCATTAGAATAAAAATCATATTCTTTCATTGGATGATTATATTGGTCAGTCTTTTCATAATATCTATCATCAAAATTTAATTCATCTATTTTTTTTAGTTCATTAATTATTTTTTCTTCACTATCTAAAGAAAAATAAAATCTTACTTCTGTTTCCATACTAATTCCTCATTAATTTTATATCTAAAAGATTATCATCATCAAACTCAAGTTTAAATATCTCTGGAGTTCCTATAACATCATTTATTACTTCTTTGCCTTTAAAATTCAATTGTCTTGATTTATTATCTATATCTATATCAACTAGTTCACACCATTTCATTAATAAAAATGATATTGCAGTTGCATGAGTTACTAGTACTATTCTTTTATTTTTATATTCTTTTAATATACTTTCTAAAAAATCATACATTCTTTTTGTTACTTCTTTTCTAGATTCTCCTCCATTTGCTTTAGCATTTTCATCTTCAAATTGAGTTGACCAAAAAAATTTTGGAATATCTTTAGTATCCCCCATTTTTCTTTCATTTAATTTATTTGTAATATGTAATAATAACTCATTTTTATCAGATATATACTTAGCAGTTGAAATTGCTCTTTCGTATTCTGAAGAATATATAACATCTATGTCTTTTAATTCATCATATTCTGATATTTTCTTTGCTAATTCTTCCCCATCAGGACTTAAAGGTAATCTTTCATTCTTTATTTGATCTTCTAATATAGTTTCATATTTAACATTATTAATTCCAATACTTTTTGAATGCCTTATTAAATAAATAGTTGTCACATTATCACTTCCTTAGTATTGATTTTAGCATAAATGTTTTTTTATCTCAAACTTAAAAGAACTCTATTTTGAGTTCTTTCTAACAATACATACCCATTTTTCTTTTAAAGATAATTTCTTAAATTCATATCCATAATCTAATAATTCTTTTTTATAAGTTAAAAATGCATGATCAAAATCAAAACCTACAATCTTTTTAACTTCATCAAAAGATAATTTATATTCATCTTTATCATTTTCTTTTATATATTCCCATAGTGGTAAATATTTACTCATAAAACCTCCAATAAGATTATTTTAAAAATTACATGAATAATTTCCTGCTTTTAATGAATTTGTATTAAAATAATTCTTCCAAGCATCTAAATCAAATGTTCCATCTTCTTTAATATAAGTTTCAAGAGATTTATAAACAGAACTTAATTCATCTATATCCTTTATCTTTTTTACTTGATATTCTTTTAAAGCATATGCTTCATAATTATTTTTTTCATCACATACAATTTTCATAGAAACTGCATCTTTATATTTTTCTAATAAATCTTTTTGCATGTTATCTTTTAGTCCATTACAAAATTCATTATATCCATCAGTTTTACTTCCATAATTAGAAAATCCTGAAATTAATGTATATACTTCTGCTTCATTTTTATCATTTAATTCAATTATATATTTTGTAAGATATCTTTTCCCTTCAGCATTATCATCCTTACTGTATCTACATTCATAAGATTTATAATTTGATTTTCCTGCCTTATTTCCATTACATCCAGTTACTATAAATAACGCTAATAATACTAGTATACTTAATAATATTTTTTTCTTCATTTTAAAACCTCCAATTATTTAAAAGAAACATCCTTCATAAATTCATCAAATTCATCTTGATATTTATCAACAGAATTTAATTCTATTGTATATAATGCATTATTATGTACATATTCATATGTATCATATGTTACTCCAAAATCAGTATTATGGAATTTGATCCATTTAATTCCGTTTATAGTAATTTCCTCATGTTTTTCTTCAGTATTAATATGATTTACTTTCGTATTGTAGTATAAATTAATAGTCTTATTTTCATCTTCATTAAATCTATAAACAAGTACTTTATAACCATCCATATTTATAGGTTCTTTTTTAGAATAATTCTTTGGTTCATTATACCTCATATCTTCAAATTCCGTTTTATGTAAATTATTAATAGATGTACTTTTTCCACATCCTGTAATTGTAAATAACGTTACTAAAACTAATATACTTAATAATACTTTTTTCATTCTTTCACTCCTTTATTTTTGTTTAAAAACCCAAACAGAATTATGATCATCACCTATAACACTTAATTCAATAATGCCATCTTTATATTTATAATTAAAATATTTTACACCTTGCTTAGTATTTGTACTCTCTACCCCATAAAAGTCATTATCATCAAATGTATATTTTTCTTCATCTCTAACTGTTTCTCCAGTAGTTGAATTTTTATAGGTATTAATTATACTTGCAGTTTTATCCTTATTCATAATTAATATTCTATCTTCTGTAGTCATTTCAATCCATTGTTTTCTAGAATACTTTGCGCTATCTCCTCTTACTTCATATAATTCATATGCACCATAAATTGAATTTGAACCATTTATTTTATAATTACCATTTCCTTCTTTATTTCCACATCCAGTTACTGTAAATAACCCTACTATAATTAATAAACCTAATAATATTTTCTTTTTCATATTTTCACTCCTTTTATAAAAACATTATAACACGTATATTGTTTATGTATAACATTTTTTTATAAGTAACTTAACATTCTATTTAATTATGATTTATTCAAACAAAAAAACTAGGATTATTCCTAGTTTTATATCACTTTAATGTTACTCCATTAATAAATATATTAGATAATTCTTCTATATCAACATTTGCTTCTTGAAATGCTGTTGTTGATACTGCATATACTGTTGAGTTATTTTCTGTAGCATATACAATAGCAGAAGTAGCTTTATTATCCACAGTATTACTAAGTTTTATCTTATCCCAAGTAATTCCATTTATCTTTACTTTTTCACTCTTATGTCCATCTAAAAATTGTTTTAATGATACATCACTAGTAAATGATAAACTAATTCTAAATAAAAATCTACCATTATATATGTCTTGATTTTTATATTCTAAATACGCAGCTTGTTTGCTTTCATCTGGTTCTAAACCTTGTACATTTTTGTATTTAAAATTATGAAATTCAGAATCTTGATCAAATACAAGTGATACATCTTTAATTTTAAAAGTATTAGAGATAATTTTTGATGATGAACTTGAATTATTACATCCCGTTACTATAAATAGCGTAACCACAGCTAGTAAACTTAATAATATCTTCTTCATAAATAAATCACCTCTATTAATTTTTCTTAAACTCAACAGAGTTTAAAAACTTTTGAAAATCATCACTATCAAGTATTTTTGATATATCAACGTCATTATTTTTAGGCCCAACATATGAATCAAGAACAATAGAATTATCTGTATCATCTTCTAATAATATTCTAAAATACATACTATTTTCACTTACATCATAAGCATATCCATTATAGTTATTCCATGTATATTCTTTTACTTCTCCATCAGAATATTCACGTCCTAAAAAGTTATGTGTTTTTGAATAATCATATGCCTCTTTTGAACTTTCTATATAATCAAATGTAATAAAGATTCCTAATTTTTCACTATCAACATGATTATACTTTGGATTAGTTTGTATAAACTTATTATCTATAGTTTTAAATGTTGTAACATAACCCTTATCTTTATTATCAGTTATTTTTATCAAATTATCATTTGATACATTTACCTGATTACCTTGTTTTTTTGTACATCCGGTTACTATAAATAGCGCAGCTACCATCAAAATACTTATTAATATCTTTTTTTTCATTTTATCCCTCCATTTTTCTTAAGAACATTATATCATATTTTTTAATAAAAAAAAGACTCATAAGAGTCTAATTATTATTTAATTTTTTTCTTAGTATAAATTTCACACTTATTAAACAAATAATACTTAATCCTAATGTTGAGATATAAAATAATATATTATCGCCTGTAATAGGATTAATAATTGTCTTATAATATGCTTTTATAGTTACGTCATCATCTGGCATTGTAAATGTATTACCATTTACATCTATTGAATTACCTTTAGAGTCTTTTACTTCGATAGCTAAACCCTTCTTTTTCATTTTTATCTCAACGGTAGATTTATATGGATATTCATTTTTTTCTACTGAAATTAGATCAGTACTATCTGAATCAATTGTAATATTATGTATTTTAGTTACTTCATATTCATTATTTGGTAATATTACTACACCATATCCATCTTTAACATAATAAGACGGATCATAAGTATAAGTTCCACCTGAAACTAACTGAAGCAAAGTCTCTGGATTTTCTGCATATACTGAATTATCACCAGTTGATACAAAATCACCTTGTTTTATTGTGATTAAAACTTTATCAATTGCCTCTTGTGGATTCTCCATTGGATTAGCTTCAACTACTGGTGCTTTTGCTTCAAACTCTCCTCCATTAATCACTACTCTTATAGGTTGCTTAGAAGTATGTTGTACTACTGCGAGTGCTGTACCTTTAGATGTAGTACCATTTGAATTTGGGATAATACTATATGTATCACTTGTTGCTGTTATAATTCCATCATTTATAATTAAATCTCCTGCTCTTATTTCTATAGCAGAAGGACCAGATATATTTCCTCCATTAATAATTGTAGTACTATTTCTTTGAGGTAAATACATAGCTACACCATCAGTTGCTATTATATCTCCTCCATTAATAGTAATACTAACATTTCCGTTATATTCATTACCATTACCTGCAATAGCCATATCATAACCCTTAATTGTTCCATCATTTACAACAAGAGTAGAATAACCAAATGTACCTATTCCTGCACCATTAGTATTAATTGCTTCTACTTTTCCGCCATTAATAGTAGCAATAGAATTAGCAGATAAATTAATTGCTTGTTCATTTTCTGCATCTGTTTTTACTAATCCACCATTCATTTCAAATGTAGAATCGAATGATACTTGAATAGCAGTACCACCAGAAGAATAAACTGTACCTGATTTCATAACTAAATCATTTTCATTTAATATTGCATACATATCACTTGTATTTGTTACTGTTCCACCATCTATTTCAAGAGTTCCTTGATTTCTAACCGCACCATAATCTCCTAAACCTTCAATAGTTCCACCTTTATGTGTTAAACTTCCAGTTGATGATACAATAACAGTAAAATCATTTTTTGATGTGATTAAACCATTTTTACTAGACGTAGAATCTTTTATTACTACATCATTATTAATTGTAGTAGTGTTATTATCTAATGATATTGTATGTCCATTTAAATCTAAAGTTGTTTTTTTATCCATTACTAATGAAGAAGGAACTATTACATCTTTTAATAATGTAATTTTTCCACCAAGTGCGAATGCATCTTCAAGTGACATAGTACCAGAATAACCTTCTACAGACGCTACTGTATTTGGATCAACATAAGTCCAATGTGCATAATAAGTAACATTTGAACTTAGCTTTGTACTACTTGTAATCTTATCTCCACCAGTAGATGAAGTAAACCATCCATCAAATGTATTATTAATTTTTTGTGGTGTTGGTAATGAACCAATAGAATTACCTATTATTATTTTTTTATATGTCGGAGTAACTTCTCCACCAACTGGATCAAAAGTAATTGTAGCTATAGTTGACGGATCTAAATCATAAGTTAATGTACTATAAGTTGTTCCTCCAATAATTTCTTCTCCTAACTCTTTCTCACTAAAATCTTCAATATCATCAACTTTTGTTTCACCTTCATCATCTGTAATAGTCATTGGACTTCCTGCTGCTATACCTACATGGTATGTTCCACCTTTAATTATTCCATCATAGATATTATATTTATTTTTAGCAATAACTCCATATGTATTTCCTTGAATTACTGGAGTACTCTTATTATAAATGCCATTTAATGTTCCTATATTTAAAGTACCCTTTTCGTTATAAACTGCATATGCGTTATTTGAAACAATTTTTCCACCAATTACATTTAAAACACCATTATTTAAATTATGTACTGTTGCTCTTTCAGAAGTATCTGATGTTAAATTACCACCTGAAATAGTAGCTGTACCACCATTATTATATAAAACTTGTCTTGTATCAGTTGCTGTATAATTTCCACTAGTTATAGTTATAACAGCATCTTTATTATTGTTAATAGCACCTGTTGGAGCATTTGAAGTAATATTACCATTTTTTATTTCTAGTGTTCCATTATTAGTAATTACATTAGATTTATTAGTTGTACCACTATTACTTAAAGTATATCCATTTAAATCTAAAATAATATTCTTATTAGTTGGTATAGTTATATTCTCTGATCTATCTAATAATAATACTATTGTAGTTTGAGTATTATCTGTGGCATTTGAAATACATGCAGAAATCTTACTATACTCAGTACTACCTATCTTACAAACTGATTCTGCGAATACAGCTTTAACAGGTGTAATAACAAATAAAAAAAACATTAATAAAAACACAATTTTCTTTTTCATGAAACTACTCTTCCCTACTATCATCTATTATATATATGTCTATAATATCATAAAACTATATTTTTTTCAATAAAAAAAAGATTTTGTTAATCTTTTTTCTAAACTATCCATTCTATCAAATTCTACAAATAATTATATCATAAATAATTTTTTTAACCTATTCATTTCCTTTTAAACTAGTTACCATGTCTATTTTCTTTATTTTTCTAGCCAAGAATATAGATACTAAATAAGAAACAATAAATGTACCTATCGCAGAAATAATATATGTTCTAGTTTCTATAAATGCTCCAAAATCATAATGCTCTTCAATTGCTGTTTTAAATAACCAGTCTGTTAAATAGAATCCTCCTGGAAGACCTATAATAATAGATAAAACTGCAATCCAATTATTTTGTTTAATAAATATATTCTTAATTTGACTATCTTTAAAACCTAATACTTTTAATGTAGAAAATTGATACTGTTTTTCCGAATAAGATAGTATTCCTAAATTATAGATAATTATTCCACCTAGTAAAACCGCAATTGCTATTATCATAATAAGCATTGTCTTCATCATAGAAAGCATACCTGTCATTCCTTCTTTTAGAGAATTAATATCTTGAATTGTTTCTACATTCTTTATTTCTTTTGTTTTACTTATATCATTATTTGTATATAAAGAATCAGGTTTATAATCTATACCTAGTTTTTCTAGATATTTTCTTGTCATAGATAAATTTTGATTTTGAGGATCTTTATTAAATCCTATTATCTTAGATGTGTAATATTTATTATCTCCATATATATGCCACTTAATCTTATCACCTATTTTATAACCTTTAGTCTCTGCCAATTTATATGTAACATATATACCATTATCTGTTGGTTTAGATTTAATCTTATTTTTATTATCTACAAATCTAATATAATTACCTGCATCTGTTACAAATATATTATTTGATACTCTTTTACCATCTTTTTCTTTTATTTCTATGCCTAAACTTTCTGAAGTATTATCTCCATATTTATCTGTTAATACTTTTAATTCTTTATCAGATATATTTTCTTTAATATTTAATTTATATTTAAAATTATATAAATCTTCAAATTGTAATTTAACAAAGAAATTCATAGAATCAAGCATACCAAGTGCACAAACTAGAAGTGTTGCGCATCCTACTACACCCGCAAGTCCCATAAATGTCCTCATTTTATTTCTTAATATATCTCTTATATTCCATTTAGTAGAAAAACTTAATTTTTTAAAGAAACCTTTCTTAGTAATATTAATTGTTTTACTATTAACACTAGGAATCTTATTTCTAAGAGTTTCAGCTGGATTTTCTTTTAATATACTTCTACCAGTTATATATGTTATAACCGCAACTATTCCTATTACTACTAAAGCAACATAATAACTAGATATATCCATAGATGGCATACCATTAGGTATCTCAAAGAATTCCATTTCTAAATTAATAAATACTTGACCTATTACATAATATCCTAAAATAAGACCTAATATACTTGCAAAAATACTAATCCAAAAACCATATCCTATATAATGAAATAATATTCTAGTATTACTAAAACCTAATGCTTTTAAAGTACCAATTTGTACTCTTTGATTTTTTACTACTCTTGTCATAGTAGTAATAACAGAAAGCATTGCGATAAATAAGAATATACCAGAAAATACTCCTACATAAGTTTTACCTTCATCTATTTCTCCTTGATATGCAGTATAAGAAGCTGTATCTTCTATTTTAATAATCGCTTTAGCGTTCTTAACTTTATCTTCAATACTATTTTTAACATCATCTACTTGATTCTTGTTTTTAACATCAACCATAATACTTGAATATGGAATATAGTCTTTATAATTAAAATTTGCCATAATCATATCAAAGTATTCTTCAGGAATATTACCGTCTTTCATTACTAATGATTTAATATAATCTTCAGTTATTTCAGAAGTAGACATATATGCAAATCCAAATTCTTTTCTATCTGGATATAATTCTGATTCATCTCTTACATCATATAAATGGTCTGGAACATTAATTAGACCTCTTACTTTTTCATGAAGTTCCATATTTTCATATTTAACAAGAACTGTATCTCCTACTTTGATATTATTTTCTATTGCATAAAAGTTATCTAACCAAATACCAGGTTTATTAGAAAATTTTTCTCCTTTATAAACATAAAACTTAGATATGTTATTTGATTCAATAAAGTTTAATAATAACGTTTTATCTTTATCAGTTGTCGCAGTTACAGATAATTTTACTTCTGCATCTTTAACATTATATATATCTTTAATCTTTTTTAAATCATCATGATTTAATAGCCCCATTACATTTAAATCTTGCAGATTGTTTTCTGAATAAAACTTATCTGATGTCTTTTGCATACCACCCATATATGCTTTAATACCAGCATAAGCCATTATTCCAATCGCAATCATCAAAAATATTGTTATAAACTGAGATAAATTCTTACGAATATCTCTAAACATTTTTCTTTTTAACATAATTACCACTTAACCTCATCTATGTTTTTTGGATGTTTGTTAAGAACGTTATCTTCTACTTTACCATTTTTAATTCTAATTACTCTATCTGCGATATCTGCGATTAATGCATTATGTGTAACTATTATTACAGTTGTATCTTGATCACTTTGCTCTCTTAAAAGTTTTAATACTTCTACACCAGTTTTAGAATCTAAGGCTCCAGTTGGTTCATCACAAAGTAATACTTTTGGGTTTTTCATTATCGCTCTTGCGATAGATACTCTTTGTTGTTCCCCACCAGATAATTCTTGTGGAAACTTATTTGCGTGTTTAAGTAATCCTACACTTTTTAATACTTCTTTAACATCTTTAGATGTGTTAGTAACATCTTTAATAAGATTAACATTTTCTTCTACAGTTAATGTTGGCATTATATTATAAAATTGAAATATAAATCCAACATCATTTGCTCTATATCTTGTTAACTCCCTATCATTATATTTAGCAATATCATTTTCTCCTATTAATATTTCTCCTGAAGTTGCTTTATCCATTCCTCCAAGTAAATTAAGTAATGTAGATTTACCCGCACCAGATGGACCTAATATAACAACTAGTTCTCCTTGATTAATACTTAGATCAACCCCATCTAAAGCATTATACTTTTGTTCACCTATTACATAGGTTTTCTTAACATTTTTAAGTTCAATAAATCTATTCATAAATCCTCCTATATATTATTTTATTAATGAAAAAGTAAATAAAAAAATGAGACCCAATTTGCCCTAAGGCAAATAAGTCTCATTATTTAAAACAAAGCCAGATATAAAATATCAGTATGTTGACTTCGTTACATATTTCTATGCTAACTACTCCCTCATTCGATAATAATTATACTTTATTATAATATTTTTTTCAAGACTATAATTCTATTTGACTAAAATATAACAAAAAACAGATTAATAATTTTAATCTGTTTTAAAAAAATTTAAATAATTTTACTATTTTGTAGTCCTAGAATAGGAATATCAAAAAGTACGATTATTTTTAATTCTTATCTAATTCATCCATAGTATATGTATTATATCCTTCATATTGATAACTTACATCAATACCCTTCATATATACTTCTCTATCGTTAACTTTATCAGTTAAAGCATTTTCTAAAAGGATTTTTATTTCAGTATCTTTAATAGGACTTCTCTCCATGGCTAATAGATACTCTTCTTTATTTACTTTACTCCAATCTACAACCTTACCAATTTCTTTTTTTAATATCATGTCAAGCCATATTCTTGTACTTCTACCATTGCCTTCCCTAAACGGATGTGCAACATTCATTTCTACATATTTTTTTATAATATTATCAAAAGTATCTTGAGGCATCTCATCAATTTTATTAAGAACTTCTTCTAAATACATAACTGGTGCAAATCTAAAATTACCTTTAGCTATATTTACATTTCTAATTTTTCCAGCAAAATCATAAATATCTGAAAACAAATAATTATGAATAGATGAAAGTCCTTTATATGTTCCAACTTCAAACTCATTAATTTTATTAGTATCAAATAGCTCTAATGCTTTTAATTTTGTAATTCTTTCTTCCTCTTTAAAAAGTTCAATCTCATTAGCTATTCCAAATTTATTATCTAACATTTTATCACCCCTATAACTATTAATATTATACCATATTATTAATTTTTTTACCACAAATAAAAGGGATTTTCGTTCCTAATATCTTAACATTCCGAACACTTATTTTTCAAATTTCACAGTGATATTACCATTACCTAGATTTGGCAAGTCATCAATATGTCCTATTCTAGTATAACTATATGATGTATCAAATGATTTATAGAATATAA
>CAZJSD010000025.1:0-17759 GCA_964548815.1 uncultured Muribaculaceae bacterium | reverse complement strand
TACTAAATTAACAGATTCACCCATATGATCAAAGTCTCCATGAGTAATAATCAAATAATCAATTTTTTTAACACCAATGGATTTCATCGATTCATAATAGTTATTAATATCATCATATTTATAATTACCCCCGGTATCTATTAGAATATTCTTATTTTTTATTCTTATTAAAGAACAATCACCCTGTCCAACATCAAAAAAATACACTCTTGGATTTAACATATAATAATTATTAAAATAAAAAAGAATTATAAGAAATATTATTATCTTTTTATTATCACTAAAAAAAATAAAATAATAATATATTATTATAAAAATAATTGGTATCTTAGAAAAAGATAAATTAAATAATTTTATATTATCAAAAAATATAGACATATTTTCAAATACTTTTATAAACATACTATATACATTATCTAATATTGGGCAGAAATACGTAATAAATGACAAGGGAAACAATATAAATGAGACAAAAGGAACAAATATTAGATTATAAATAATACCTAATAGATTTATACTGTAATAACTATTTATTACTATTGGTAAAGAAGTAAAAAAGCAAATTGATGAAATAATAATGGATTTAACAACATATTTTTTATCTATAAAAAGATATGAAAACTTAATAAGACTATAACTAATAATAAATGATAATAAAAAACCTATATCATATAAATAATATGGATTTATAAGTAAAAGAAAAGATGCAAGTAATATAACAATATCTTTGTTTTCTATTTCCAATTTATACTTTTTTTTAAGTAAAAATAATATATAACAAATACTAGATCTAATAATAGAGATTTGAAAACCAGTCAATAAAATATATAATAACAGAATAATACATATAATAATATTCTTACTTTTAAATCTAAGTATTTTATTTAAAAACAAAATAATTATTGAAATATATGTACCTGAAATACTAAATAAATGTATTATACCTAGATTTCTATATACATCTTTTTCTTCTTTATTGATATATCCTTTATCACCTAATATAAATAACTTTAAATACTTCTTTGATTTAAACTTATTAATTCTATTATTAATTCTATTTTTTAGTTCATAAAATATATTTCTATTCTTTTTAATTATCTTAATATTATAAGCATTAAAAACATAATATATTTTTCTTCCTTCAAGATATTCTTTGTAATTATATGTATTAAAACTAGTATTATTTCTAGGTTTAGAAAAATAACCCTTTACTAAAATATAATCATTATATTTTAGTTTTTTATTTCCTCTATAATATAAAACTAACTTCTCTTTCCCTTTTACAATATAATAATTATTTTTTATTTCTCTTATATATACTTTTAACTCTTTTTCATTACCTTTATATCTGCTTTTAAAAGTAAATATATTAGTATATAGTAATGAATATAAACTCAGAAATAATAGTATTAATATACTATACTTCGATATCGTCTTTAATTTTGTCATATAAACTATCACCAATTCCTGATACCTTTTTTATATCTTCAATTGTTTCAAATTTATTCTTTTCTCTATATTCAATTATCTTTTTTGCTTTACCATCACCTATTCCTGTTAATGAAGTAAGCTCTGTTTTTGATGCAGTATTTATATTTATCTTTTTAGAAACGCTACTATTTGATGACTTATTAATACATCCATCATTATCACTATCAGGGCATATTATTTTTTGTTCTACTTCACCTTCTATCTTTGATGAAGAATACATCTTTTCTTTATATTCACTTATTTCTTCTTTTGTATAAATAATAATATACATTTCATCCTTTACCTTTTTACTTAAATTAATAATACTTGTATCCGCACTTTTCTTTAAATCTCCTGCTTTTTCTATTACATCTATAATCCTAGAATTACTACTAACTTCATATACACCTGGATTTTTAACTGCGCCCTTTATATCTACAAATACAGTATTCTTATAATCATTTTTCTTTTTAGGTGATGCCTTTACTTCACCAATATTAAAGAAAAAATATGTTCCTAACATTATTAATATAAATGCTCCTAATATATATACATTTTTCTTCATAAAAAAACCTCCTATAGTTATATTCGCTATAAGAAGTCATTTTTCCCTTATTTTTCTAAAACTTTTTTCTGCATATAGTTATAATTTTCAATTGATATTCTTTGAACTATTGCTAAAGATAATGCTAGTGTTAACGCAAATGATCCACCATAACTTAAGAATGGTAATGGTACACCAGTTAATGGTAATAGTCCTAAAACACCTACTAAGTTAATCGCTGTATGTAAAAATATATAACAAGCAACACCATAACATATCAGCGCATTTTGAACATTCGCGGATTTTTTCGCGAGAACTAAAATCCTATAAATTATAATAATTATAATTAGTATTATGACTATTCCTACTATAAGACCAAATTCTTCTACTATTATTGGAAATATAAAATCTGTAAATGCTTCTGGTAAATATAAGTACTTTTGTTGACTGTTTCCAGGTGAAATACTTATTAATTTACCATTATTTATCGCTATATAACCATTACATACTTGATATCCAGTTGGATCTTGATATCTAGTACATGGTTTTAAATAATTAAATCTACTCATCTGCATACCATTAAATATACTTTTACCACTAATTAAAAATATTAAAAGCGCAATTACTGCTAATATAGAAATATACATAGTTGTTTTCATCTTTATAGTTTTCGCAACTGGTGATGCGAAAAACATCATCGCTGTTAACAAGAATATTATTATTCCAGTTCCACCATCCGGTTGAAGGAATACAAGTACAAAATATATTGCTCCTAAACCTACAGGTATCAATGCTGCAATTGGATTAGATAAGTGTTTTAAATTACTTTTATAAAAGGTTGCCATAAAAATTATTAAACCTAATTTTGCAAATTCTGATGGTTGTAAACCAAAAGAACCTATATATATCCAGCTCTTTGCTTCATTCGTATTAACACCCGCAATAATCAAATAAAATAATAATATCAGTATTACTATTGTTATTGGAATAATTGCTTTTTTATATCTTTTTGTCGGTACAGTCATTATAAAAATAGACGCAAAAAAACTAACAATTAATATAACTAATTGCTTAGAGAAAAATTTTGTATTTGTTCCATATTCTAAGAAGGATTTCATACTTGATGCATCTAAAATCATAAATAAACCAAATACAAACATTATAATTGTTAAAATTAATAAAACTTTATCCATCTTATTAAATACTTTACTCATATAATCCTCTACCCTTATATTTAATAATATCATATTTTGATTTTTTTAACTACTACTTGGGTTAATTAAATAACATTTTATTTACATGATGCGTACTATATAGTATAAAAGGAGGTATATTTATGTATTATTACGGATATAGTGGTGGATATGGTTATAATAATAGTTGTCCTACATATCCTACTTATTACCCACAATATGGCTATGGTCAAGGATCAGGATATGGTGGCGCCATTATTCTAGTATTATTCATATTACTTGTTATTGTTATTGGTTCAAGATTCTTTGGAAACAATTAATTTGTTAAAAAATAGAAAATGTGTTATTATATTTATGTTTTAAGGCGGTTGAAGGAAAGTTGGTGGTAGTATGATTAGAAGTAAAGATATAATAGATGAATATGATAAAAGGATTAGATTAGTAAGTAAAGAAGTTACATTTCCACTAGATGAGAAAACTAAAAAAGTAATAAAAGACTCTTTAGAAATGTTAAGACTAAGTCAAATAGATGAAGAAGCTAAAAAATATGATTTAAGACCAGGTATGGGTCTTTCACTTATTCAACTAGGTATTACAAAAAGAATATTTGTAATATGTTATGAAGTAGATGAAGGAAAGTTTGAAGATTATATTGTTATTAATCCAAAAATAATTACTGAATCAGAAGAAATGATATATGTTGAAGAAGGAGAAGGATGTCTAAGTATAAATAGACCTGTAGAAGGAATTGTTCCAAGACATGCTCGTATAAAAGCAGAATATTATGACATAGATGGAAATAAAATAACAAAGAGATTTAGAGAAGAATTATCTATAGTTTTTCAACATGAATTAGATCATTTAAATGGAATATTATTTTGTGATAGAATAGACAAAAAAAATCCATATAAGAATGCTGATAAATATAGACCAATATAAAAATCAACCAATTATTTGGTTGATTCTTTTTTTTCTAAAATATCACTAATTTGTTTTATAAAAAATGCCTTTTTAGTATATTTATATACTTTTTCTCCCCTAAACTTTACTAGTTTACCATTATATATTTTTTCTACAGGAAACTCTATATCATCTATTGTAAACATATAACAATCATCTTTTGTGACAATATATCCAACACCAGTTTTTTTATTGTAATTATATATTTTACCTATATTAGAAACCATATTGAGCCTCCTTTATTTCACCTGCGTTTATTCTTTGAGTAATTATTCCTTTATATAACTCACACTCTATTCTAGCTTCTTCATTATCCACTAAATATTCACTTTCAATTTGCATTTGATTTGTAACATAAATATACCAATCATCTGTAGAGATTGCAAACATAATTCCATTTTCAAATTCATCTGCTTCTAAATCAGATAATTCAACACCTTTTAATAATTGATTAATTGATTTTACTCTATTAACTTTAGATGCAGCTTCAACCATATTTTTAGCTTCTTTAGGCTTTGTTCTTACTGGTTTAAATGGTTTAATTCCTTCATTACCTGTATTGATTGGTTTATAATCTTTATCAGCAGTTGTAGCAAGAACAGTTGCACGAACTGTATCATAATCTGTGTATAATGATCCCAAACCCTCTTTTACTTTATCGCCATCTAGTTTGATTTTGTCAACTTCAATATCTGCCATTGCATAAGCTGTAGTTACAAATACATTTTCTATTGGATTATCTGTATCTTTAGTCATATCAATTAATTGATTTGATATCCACTTCGTTGCGTTATATAAATCATCTGAATAATATTTTTTTGATTCACTATTCCTTAGTTCATTTAAGAAAACTGAATTACCATTCCTAAATCCAGATACTCTAGATACATATTCATGTGTTATTGGATCTTCAAATCTTATATGGAACCCTGCTTTATTATTAATACAAAAATCATATAATTTTTCTCCAGCTCCACCAATTCTCATACACGCACCTGTTCTTTCACCATGAGTCATATTACAAGGCGCAGTAAAATTAGCAACAATACATTCAATTTGTTTACCATTATCTAATTCATACGTTTCATCAAAACTAGGTATTAACACCTCTTCCCTATCAAAGCACTTTAATGTATTATTAATTGATTCCTTTAATCTTTGATTCTTTCTTGTTTTTTCATAAGCTTGATTTGGTTTTGGATTTTTCTTTATTAACTTAGCATCTTCAGATCCTAATACTAATGAATATACAGAATTAATAGCAGCATAAACTCCACTAACGTTTAATACTTCTGGAATAGTATAAGAATTATTTCCTTCCTTTTTTGATTCTTTTTCCATAATATCGCCAAAGAAACTAATAAAACAAGCAACATCAGAAATATCATCAGTTATTGGTAATTCATTTTCAGTAATAAAATCCATCAATCTTTTTTCAATTATATGTGGTTTTGTTTTATGCATTATTTCGAGCAATCTATTATAATTATTTTTATTATCCAAAATATTTTCTTCAATTAATTCAATATTTAAATTTGACAAAATTGGATATACATCAACATTTAAGACATCTGGTTTATATATTCTTTTTATTCTGTCTTCTTTATCTAACAATTCTATAACCTGATTTATATTAGATGCATTTATTTCCCAACGATCAAATTTTAAATTATTAGTGCCTACTTCTCTTATTATTTTAGTAGCAACTTTAAATAATTGCCCTACATGTGCTTTAGCATCAGAAGAAACTTTTGCATCCTCCCCTAGTTCATAATAATTAATTGTTTCTAATGCTATTTCTTTATCTAAACCTTGTTTAACTAGTTCATCAATTATTAAATCAAATAAAGAACGTGAAGTTTTATCTTCCATTAGTACATAAACACCCTTAGATTTACGTATAAGGAATTTTTCAATTTCATTCTTCTTGCTTTTTTCTTCCAATTCATAAGGTAATTTTAAGTTAGCAAATAAAGAGGTATCTGTTTTAGATTTTGACTGCAAATATACAATCGAATTATTTAATGCTTCTTTAATAATAAACGAGGCTTTAGGAGATTTAGTATAATTTTCAGCTAAATAATCTATTAATTCTGCCAATGTTGAATAATTATATTTTTCTAAAACTTTATTAATATATTCTTTCGATAAAGAATCAAATAATCTCTTAATATGTAATTCTCTAAATTCTTTAGTATTTCCTTCTGGATGTTCCTCTACATATTGCATAAAATAAATAAATTTATTTATATCACTTGTTTTAAATTCATTTGTTTTTGTGTAATAATAATTTGAAACATATAAACGTCTATCATTACAAACAGCATTATCACATAATAATTTAAACACTTCTCTATATTCATCTATCTCAAATCTTTCAAGTAAAAAATCAATAGCTGTTTCTAAATTCATATTTTCGATTTGTTTCAAAACTTCATTAATGCCTTTATATTCAGTTTTATATTCAGGATGATTAGTGTTAATATATTTTGAATCACCTTTTAACTTTTTTAATTTATTAAAAAATGATATATCAACTAATGACATTAATAGATATTTTTTATTATTTATTTGTTTTTCATCATGCGATGAACATGCTTTTTTAAAATCTGTAAATAATTCAATCACTTCTTTTTTTGATTCATCTTGTTTATAAGCATATTGCATTATAGACTCATTTGTAGCTTCTACATCTATTAATGATTTATCCATAGGAAATAAATTAACTATTTTTTCCAATTTAGATTTATTTAAATTTATAAAATTTACAAAATCATCATCATCTAAATAAAATATAATAAGTGGCCCAAAATGATTACATAATAATTCAATATTATCCATGTTATATTTATTCATTCTTGAATAATAATCTTTCAACAAATAAAAAGTTTCCTTATCTAGTTGAGTAGTTAATTCTTCATCATGTTTAATTAAATTAATTATCTTTTCAGCAAAAACTTCATTTTTTAAAAAAACTTTTAATTCACTAATATTAGTACTATATTTCCAAGAATTTAGTAAACTGTCAATTAGTTTAACATCATTAATATTTTTATTAATCCAATGATACATCATATTATAATCTTTTGGATCTAAATTCCCATTTGATTTTATATTACTTAGTATTTTTTCTATTTTATTATAATCTTTCTTCTGCTTTAACATTTCTAATATTTCTTCATCATATATTTTTAATTCTTTTATCTCAATATCATTTTTTAAAACTTCTTGTTTTAGTAGATTATAATAATCTTCTTCTTTTGATTTTGTGTTAAAAAAATAAGAGAAATCAATACTTGTTATTTGGTTATTATTTAATATATATTTAGATATTTCTTCGTCTTGAAATAAATAATATATATGATTAATACTTACTTTTGTTATTTTTTCTTTACCAATTTTTATATTTTCTTTAATTTTGTTCATATCTTCCGGACTAACATAAGATGTCAAATAAAAGTATAATCCATATCCTTGGTCAATTAAATAATCTTTTATATCATCATCAATAAAAAAACTAAAATCACTTAATAATTCAAATGGATTGTCAATTCTATCTAATTGTTTCATTAACAATTTTTTAAAATTATCATCAGACATTGACTCATAATTTCTTATTTCACTATAAACCATTGAAGAAAAATAACCATTTTCAGCAAAATCATGTAATATTCTCTTGTAGTTTTCAACGCTCCCATATATAAAATTAATCTCTGCTGGTGAATTTGAATGAGGAAACGATATACGTTCAAGAAATCTATAACTACTATTGTCATTTTCTTTTTTAGATAAATATTCTATATATTTTAAATAAGGTCCCCTTAATATAATAGATGACTGTGTTATATCGTCTGGATAATCAAGTCTATAGAAAAAATCAACTACTTCTTCAGGAGAAAACATTTCTAAATTATAGTTTTCATTTTCTAAAAATAATGCGTTTGGTTTTTCTCCAAACTGATTAATTGGAATTTCATTTTTTAATCTTTCTTTTAGATAATCACTTAATTCATATACTGCTTTTTTATTATAAGGTTCAATTTTATTTATTAAATCATATCTTTTTTCATCAAGTAACTTAGTTATAGTTTTTTCACCCATGATAAAGTAAATATCATCATTTGTCGTTAATAAATATTCCTCATATTCCTTTTTTATTTTTTCTTTATACTCAGGTTTAATATCCCAAGCATCAATAAAATTAAAATTAAACGATGCCCCAGAGGAAGATTCAGAAGAAATTATATTAAATAATAAAAAGTATTTTTGTTCATCATCCATACCAACTGATGCTTGATATAATTCATCTGCCATAAAAATAGAATTATAAGAATCCTCAAACTTTAATTTAATTTTACTGGTTGACAAAAAATTTGCCAACTCATTCACTAGTTCTTTATTATTTATTATTATTATATAATCATTATTGGTAAGTAGATTATTAATATAATACCCACTTCTAATTCGTTCTTTTATTTCTTCTATCATAAATACCTCTACTTAACTCTACATGGGAAATCTATTTTATTATTTTTTCTTAAATAACTTATTGATTCTTTACTAATTATGTTATTATCAACAAATATATTTAAAGCTTTACAATTAAAATTATTTGTACCAAGTTTATCTTCATCTTCTAATAATTCATTTATTTCATTCACACTATTTACTATGTCAGAAGATAAATAAGACATAATTAGTGTATTATTTAAAATAGTATCTTTATATTTTGATTCAGTAATTGGTTTACTACTAGATATAGTAAATATAGGCATTGTAATAATTAATAAAAGTATATAGGCAAATATATAGAATTCTATCATTCCTAATACCCCACCGCATATTCTTGATGGTAATGCTAATATTACTGTTGATCTTAAGAACTTTTCTATTACTCCACTAATCTTAATAATAATCGCAAGAATTAAAGCAAAAATAGATAATAATATAAAGAACGATATTAATTCATATAAAAGTATATTTAGTATTGAATAATTCTTTAATATTCCTACTGTAAAAAAAGGAAAATGTTTATAAAGCATCATAGATAAAGGATTCTTAAACAAAAATGCCAATACGACAATTAATATTGTTCCTAATGTTAATACTCCTTGTTTTACTACTCCTCTTTTAAAACCAGAAACAAATCCCAAAACTAATAAAAGTATAATAATTCCATCAACTATATTTAGACTCATTATGGTCACCTCTATTGTAAATTATAATATATTTTTACAAAAATTAAAAGATGTATGTTAAAATATATGTGAAGGTGATTTTTATGACTATATCATTTAAAGTAAGTGATAAAACTAAAGAAGAAATGATTAAACATTTCGAATACTTAAAGAGAGATAAAACTCCTGCTTACGCAATATTTCAAGCAGATGAAGAAGATACTGTAGTAACATTATATGAATCAGGAAAAGTAGTATTTCAAGGAGTATCTGCTGATGTAGATGCGAACTACTGGAAAGAAACTGAAAAGATATTAACTGGTTCATATCCTGAAGAAAAAGAAAAGAAAAAGAAAGAAGAACCTGAAGATAATACTGATTACTATTTTATAAGTTCTATTGGTTCAGATGAAGTTGGTAAGGGAGATTATTTTGGTCCTATTGTAGTTACTGCGTCATATGTTAATAAAAGTGATATTCCTTTTTTAGAAGAATTAGGAGTAAAAGATTCAAAGAAAATTACTGATGAAAAAATATTAAAAATCACTCCATCTATCATTAAAAAAATACCTCATGAAACTATTATATTAAATAATATAGAATTTAATGACATGGTAAAAAAAGGATATAACATTAACAAAATTAACTCTATCTTACATAATAGAGCTATATTAGGTTTATTAAAAAAAGATAATTATTCATATGATATGGTTGTAATGGATCAATTTACACCTGCAAGAAACTATTTTGGTTATTTAAAAGATACTGGTGATAATATATTTAGAAAAATTACTTTCACTACAAAAGCAGAAGATAAATGTTTATCTGTTGCGTGTTCATCTATTATTAGTAGATATGTATTCATGAAAGAAATGGATAGAATATCAAAAGAATTAGATAAAGTATTACCATTAGGAGCAGGAATAATGGTTGATGAAGCAGGAAAAGATTTAGTTAATAAATATGGAAAAGAAGTATTAGAAAAATATGCGAAAATAAATTATAAAAACACAGAAAAAATCCTAAATAATTAGGATTTTTTATTTTTATCTAAAGAAAGCCATATATACTAAGAACGCTGTTAATAATACTGTTATTATAATTCCATGAATCTTGTTAGATTTCTTTTCATTTATATCTGCTCCTAACATGAAACTCATTGCTAAACCACCAATTAATCCACCTATATGAGCAGCATTACTGATACCAGGCATACTAAATCCAATAAATAAATTTAATACTATTACTGACGCTACTTGCCCTAATATTCTGTTTCCTAAATAACCTCTATATGTATATCCAAAATATAGTAATGCACCTAATAGACCAAATATTGCGCCAGATGCTCCTGCTGTTAAAACAGTATCACTTTGAAATATCAATACAAATAATGATGCAGTTATCGCACTATAGAAATAAATAAATAAAAATTTTGCTTTTCCAAAGAAATATTCAATTGTTGGACCTACCGCATAAATAGAATACATGTTACAAAATAAATGAATCACTCCAATATGTAAAAATGCACATGTTATTAATCTATAATACTGCCCAGCTTTTGTAAGTACTCCAATATTGGCACCAAAATTAATTAGGGTTTCTGAATCTTCACTACCCTTACCTAAAATATACATTAAGGCAAATACTATAATATTAATCGCAATCAATGCAAAACTTATTATTGGTTTATTATTCTTACTCATATTTTCATTATACCTCTCATTATTATTCATATTCTTTTTACCTATATCTAAAGTAATTTTATTTAATAGATTGACACCCTTTTCTTCAAATACCATTTTATCTTTTAAGTCTTTATAGTATTTATTTATTAAATCATTATTCTCTATATCTTCTTCTTTTTCTATTGTAATATATTTATATCTTTTAGTATCTTCTGTCTTCTTCTTAAAATTATCTCCTATTTCAGTATAAATAGTTAATACATCTATAAAAGGATTAAAAGTTTGTTTCATTATTTGAGTAACAATATTCTTTGTTTTATAAGTATCAAATTCAAATTGTTCATTATTAAAGATGTTCTTTGTTACTATTCTAATAATTCTAAATTCACCTTTTGGATTTTCAAGCCATACTTCATTATTAATTCCTTTAATAATGATAGGAATATAGTCTTTTTCAACAATAAAATAGCGAATTAGTTTCATTACTAATAAGTCTTTTTTATTAACCTCTTGCATCTTTTCACCTATTCTTCTTTATATTTTTCTAAAATCTTATTGAATTCTTCAGGAACATCACAAGTAAATGTAATTTCCTTCTTTGTTGTAGGATGAATAAATGTTATCTCTTTAGCGTGTAACATTTGTCCAAATCCATCTATATTTTTGTCTTTTGAATATAATGGATCATTTACTATTGTATGATTTATATATTTCATATGTACTCTTATTTGATGTGTTCTACCTGTTTCTAGTTCACACTCTATAAGAGTAGTATTTTTATATCTATCTAATACTCTAAAATGAGTAACTGCTTCTTTAGAGTTGTTCGCAGTAACTGACATTTTTTTTCTATCATTTTTATCTCTTCCAATTGGGGCATCTACTGTACCATTATCAAATTTTATTTGACCATGTACAAGCGCAATATATTTTCTTTTTATCTTATGTTCTTTTAATTCTTCAGATAAGAACAAATGTGCTTTATCATTTTTTGCGACAACAAGTAATCCACTTGTATCTTTATCTATTCTATGTACAATACCTGGTCTAAACTCTCCATTAACTTTACTTAATTTACTATAATTAACAAGTGCATTTACTAGAGTTCCTGAAGTATTACCTACTGATGGATGTACTACCATACCACTTGGTTTATTAATTACAAGAATATCATCATCCTCATATACTATATCAAGAGGAATATCTTCTCCTTCAACACTTATTTCTTCTTCTACATAATTAATATCTATTTCATCACCAATATTAACTTTGTAACTATTCTTAATTTTTTCACCATTAACTAATATATTACCTGTTTTAATTAAGTTTTGTATCTTTGCTCTTGTTAAATCTAAATCCTCATTACTTGATAAATATGAATCTATTCTTTCTAAATTATTATCTTCAACTATTATTTTCACTTTTATCACTTCCTAAAAATAATACTATAAACGCTCCTATAACTATACATGCATCTGCTAAATTGAATATTGGAAAACTAAATCCAAAGAATTCTAAACCAATATAATCAATAACATAATTATATACTATTCTATCAATTAAATTACCTACTATCCCACCACATAATAATGCATATCCAATTTCATATTTATTATTCTTTATCATGTGATAAAAAATGAAAGCAAGTGCTAGTATTCCTATAAGAATTAATATTATTTGTGATCCTTCTAATATTGAAAAAGCTGCGCCTATATTCTTTGCAAATACTAAATAGAAAAAATTCTTTATAATATATAATTTAGTTGTAGTTAGATATGATTGAACTAGTATTTTTATAATTCTATCTAAAACTATTACTATAAAAGAAACACCTATAATCTTTTTCATATTATCACCAACTTTATATATTATATCATATATTATTCATACTTTAAAGCATTAATTGGGTCATAATTAGATGCCTTTTTAGAAGGAAAATAAGAAGAAATAATAGTTACTAATACACTTAACAAAATGCCAAATATAAAGTATTTACCTGCATTCACATTAAAGACAATATCAAATTTTTTATTAACAACTTCTTTTATTATTTTTATAATATTACTTGAAATGAAATATGAAAATAAACCAATAATTAAACCTAATGTCACCGCTTCACTTGTAAATATATCATTAATATTCTTTTTAGTATAACCAATACTTCTAAGTAATCCTATCTCTTTAGTTCTTTCTAATACAGTAATATTAATAATTATACTAATCATAATAATGCTTACTATCAAAGATAAAGCAGAAAACGTTGATAGAATAAATGTTGCAATATTTAAATAAGAACTTAATTCATCATATAACTCATTACTATTAGATGCGATTAAATTCATCTTCTTTAATTTACTTTTAATATAATCTATATTTTTATTGTCATCAACTTTTATTCTTAGATTATTTGGATTTAAATCTATATCATTATCATCATATATCTTTTCTAACTTAGAATACTTAATATAAGCATGTATAGTGTCATCCACTAATGATATAGATGAATTTTTTGATATACCTGTAATCTTTATATCAAAATCTATTACTTGGTAGTTATCCACAATAGATATACTTACTTTTTTACCTATTGGATTTTTAATCTTTTTAGAAAAATATTTACTAACTACTAAACCATTTTTATTTCCTTTTTCTAACTCAATATCTTTTGCAGAATCTAAATACGCAAGATTATATTCATCATCACCTATAATTATTTTTGAAGTACTAAAACTTACTTCTTTATAAACTTTATCTATATGTTTTATATTACTTATTTTATTTATTTCTTTACTATTAAAACTATGAGTTTCATATATATTGTTACTTTTATGAGAAACAGTATATATTTTAGGATTAGTTTTTTTAAGAATTAAATCTGACATATATTGTTTAACAGAATTACCAAGAAAAAGACTAAGTATTATACCTATTATACCTATTGATGAAGCGACAGTTAAGAAAAAATTTCTCTTCTTATTATTTAATAAACTTCTTAATCCATATTTTATTAAATAACTATATTTATTTTCTTTACATTCATCTTTTTCAATAATTGTTTCTTTTATTCTTTTTATCTTTTTATCACTATCTATTTTTCCATCTTTTAATGTAACTACTCTTGTTGAATAATCCACTACTTTAGTAGAATGAGTTACAACAATAACAAGTTTCCCTTCTTTTTGAATTTCTTTTAATATTTCTAAAACACTAATACTATTCTTTTCATCTAACGCTCCTGTTGGTTCATCTGCGAGTATTATACTAGGATCATTTATAAGAGCTCTTGCGATTGCGATTCTTTGTTTCTGCCCACCAGAAAGGTCTCTTATTCTTTTATTTCTAATACTATATATGTTTAGTTTTTTTAATAGTTCAATTGCTCTTTTCTTTTTTTCTTTATTAGAAATATTATATTTTTCTATAGGTAAAATAATATTATCAATTACAGATATATTATTAATTAAATTAAAGTTTTGAAATATAAATCCTATATTTTCTTTTCTATAATTATCAATATCAATATATTTTAAATTCATGTTGTCGATATTAACTGATCCAGTATAATTTGAATCTAAACCTCCAACAACATTTAGAAAAGAAGATTTACCCGAACCACTTTCTCCTAGCAAACATATAAATTCTCCACTTTTAAACTCTACTGATATATCATCAAGTATTTTTTGGTAAGAATTATTCTTACCTATTTCTTTACTTAAATTATCTATTCTTAATACCATAAAAATCTTCACCTAATAATAATATTATCCGTGAAGATGACTTTTTCCCCTATATTTTTATAATTTCTGAAATTTCTTTTATAACTTTTTTCTCAATTCTAGAAATATAGCTTTGTGATATACCTAATTCAGATGCGACTTCCTTTTGTGTTAATTCTTCATTTCCATCTAACCCATATCTCTTAATCATTATTTCTTTATCTCTTTTTTTAAGTTTATTAATTTCTTCAAACATTAACTTTTTCATATTATTTTCTTCTAATGGTCTAGTTACTATATCACTTTCAGTACCTAGTACATCTTCTAATGTTAATTCATTTCCCTCTTTATCATAAGATAAAGATTCATCTAAAGAAACATCCGCTCTTCTTTTCTTATTCTTTCTTAAATACATAAGTATTTCATTATCTATACACCTAGATGCATAAGTCGCAAGTTTTATATTCTTATCACCTTTAAATGTATTTATTCCTTTTATTAAACCTATTGTTCCTATTGAAACTAAATCTTCTAAATCTATTTTAGTATTTTCATATTTTTTAGATAAAAATACTACTAATCTTAGATTATGTTCAATTAACTTATCTTTAGCTTTAAGATTACCATTATGAAATTCTTTTACTAATTCTTCCTCTTCTTCCTTTGATAAAGGTTCTGGTAATTTATCAGTACTTCCTACAAAGAATAATTCATTATACTTCTTATAAATATTTAATAGAATTCTTTTTATTAGTTTAAACATTATATCCCTCCATTATCATTTCATTTAATAAACAATTTACTCCATCAATTTTTATTGAATCAGTGAGACCTACTAAAAAATTCTTTTTGTAACCTATCCCATCTATATATATCTTTTTAGCTTTAATACACTTTAATATACCTTCATTATTACATGTTTTATAAGGAACATATATAGGCTTATTAATATCCTTTATTAAACTATTATCAACTAATATAATAGGTCTAAAAAAATAAGGGTCTTTTAATTTATTCCCACTATCTAAAAAAGCATTTACATCTATTTTATAATTAGAGAAAAAAATAGTAGCTTTCAAATACTTGTTATAATTATTTTTTAGTTCTCTAATATGCTTTATATAAGATTTCATACCAAATATTGATAAAACTACACCTAATAACAAATTCATTTTATAAGAATTATAAAATAATAATCCATTTACTTTAGAAAAACTATTATTAAAGAAATAGATAATCCCACCAAGAATAATACTAATTAAATATATATAATACAGGTTTTTAAAAAAGTATCTTATATCTTTATATCCAAATGTTACTAAAACCATAAATATACTAATAATAATCTTAAATATTAATAAACTAATAGTATTAAATCTTATAAATAGTATTGCCATAGTTATTGTCCCAAAAAGTGAACCAAAAATAATTCTAATTATTTTTATATTTCTTTTTAAAATAATTGATGTAGATAATAATAGTATAAAATCAAATATAAAATTAATAACAAATACTATATCTATATATACAAGCATATCTCATCACCAAGAACATAATAAAATAATATATATATAAATTTTGTCGAAAAAAAAGCAAATTGTATAATAATTTACTTTTTAAATATAACAACATATTTTGATCCGTATTTTTTATCTTTTAATACTACTAATTCTTCATATTCTTTATTTATTTCGCTATCAAATTCACATATTATTAATCCATTATCCTCTAATAAATTATCTTTTAAAATAGTATTAATTATTTCATTTATACAATCTAATTTATATGGAGGATCTAGAAATATTAAATTAAACTTTATATTGTTATTCTTAAAATTATTTAATGCTTCTTTATAATCATTATTAATTACAACTCCATTATTAATATCTAGTTTATTTAAATTTTCATTTATAACTTTAATGGCAATTTTATTATTATCAACAAAATAACATTTTTTTGCACCATTAGAAAGAGCTTCAATTCCTAGATTACCAGAACCTGCGAATAAATCAAGTACTATAGAATCATCTATATAATTTTGAATAGATGAAAATACTGATTCTTTTACTCTATCCATAGTAGGTCTTGTTCCATCAATATCAAAACCCTCTATTTTTCTTCCTTTATATAAACCGCTAATAACTCTCATTATAATTCCTCTACTTCTAGTAGTTTACTATATACATTATAATCATCTAGAGTATATACATTAAATAATACTTTTTCTATTTTATCATTATTAGATAAATACTCTTTAATTGAATCTATTATATATTTAGAAAACTCTTCTTTTTCTTTAGGACTAACAGGTATATTTGGTATCGCAACTGTTTTAATATTATTTTTTGTTGCCAATTCTAAAGCATTAATATACATATTTTTGATTTGTTCTTTTATTTCATCATTTAATTCTTCAAAAATAGGTTTTACCGCATGAATAATCTTTTTACATGGAAGATTAAATGCATCAGTTAATATTACTTTACTTACTTCAATAGATTGACCTTTTGTTATTTCTTTACATTTTAATCTTAAAGAAACACCTGCATACGTATTTATTTTATTAGATGTACAATTATGATTTGGTTTCATACATCCCATCATTTTACTATCAGTTAAATGCACAATCGCATCACAAGAAATATTAGTTATATCACCTTTCCATAAAAAGAATTTATATTTACTATTATTTATATCTACAATTTTCTTTTCTTTTAATTCGTGTTTCAATAACTCATTTTCTTTTTCGATAATTTCATCAGGTACTGGTTTAGCTTCTCTAACATTTAATAAACCTCTTAAAAAATCTCTTTTATTAACATAATTTTTAGGAATATCAATTATTGGATGAGAACCTTCATCTAAATAAAATTTAATTAATTCATTAAGAATTTGTTCCATTAAATCACCTACCTATATTATATAACAAAACGGAAAAAAAAGAAAATAGACTACTTTCGAAAAATTTTTTTCTGAAGTGCAACAAACAAGCATTGAAAAAGACATATAAATAT
>CAZJSD010000024.1:0-17943 GCA_964548815.1 uncultured Muribaculaceae bacterium | reverse complement strand
TCAAAAGTTATTTTATATTATTTTCTTTGTTGCACTTGACTTTTTAATTTAGAATACTTATTTATCAAGTTCTATTTGAGTTAATTCTACTTCAACTGTAGTTTCTTGACCAAATAAATCTATAGATACTTTTGCTTTATTATTATCTTTATCTATTTCTAATACTTTACCAGCCATTAATTTAAATGGACCATCATTTATCTTAATTTTATCATCTACTTTTAAATCTACTACTACTGGCTTATCTGAAACACCAATAGTCTTTAAGATATTATCTATTTCATGTTTAAATAATGGGAATGGTTTAGCTCCTTTACCAGATGATCCTAAGAAACCAGTAACTCCTGGAGTATTTCTAACTACATACCAAGCTTCATCAGTCATAATCATTTCAACTAATACATAACCTGGGAATAGTTTTTTTACTTTTTCTTTCTTTACTCCATCTTTTATTTCTATTTCAGTTTTTTCAGGTACTATTACTCTAAATATATAATCTTGCATGTTCATAGATTGAATACGCATATCTAGTTTTTCTTTTACTTTATTTTCATGACCTGAATAAGTATTTACTACATACCATTGTTTTTCTTCCATACTAGTACCTCCTATTCAAACCAACCACTTATTGTATGAATTATTGATTTAAAATCAATCATTCCTATTAATACAATAATATATTGAATTAACATAAAGAATAATGCGAAAAACGCAACTGTTAAAACTGTAATTAAAACATTTTTCCATAGTTCTTTACCTTTACACCATCTTATTCTTTTTGCTTCTGCCTTCATATCAGAAAAGAAATCTTTAATTTTTTCCATAATTTCACCTTTATTCCAAAATAAAAAACACTTCCTGTGCTTCTTGCGATTAATATATCACAAATATAATGCTAAGTCAACACTTTAGGAAATGTTTTACATATTATTATCATCTTTTTGAAGTATATTTGATATTTTACTCTTAATTCTACTCATAGAGCCATCTACTGACTTCTCTGTTATATTTAATAATTGAGATATTTCTTTATAAGTAAAACCTTGTACTCTTAAATTAAATACATCTCTTTCTATATTAGTAAGTACTTTATCTATTTTTGAAAATAATTCCTCTTGTTCTTCCATTTCTATAAATGATATTTCTGGATCAATATTTTTATCATCTAATAATAATTCAGTTAATGGTCTTCCTACACTATTAGTAGTCGTATCTAGTGATACTGAATTATTTAGTGCTTTATGCTTTTCTCTAGCGATATGTCTTAAAAAAGATGCGATTTGTCTATCAATACATAAATTTGCAAATGTATGAAACTGTACATTCTTTTGTTCTTTATAATCATTTATTGCTTGTGTTAGACCAAGTCTTCCTTCTTGAAAAAGATCATTAAAATCAAAACCTTTAGAAGTAACATAACTAGTATACTTAGATGCTTTCATCTTTATTATATTATCATACTTTTTAAAGAATATATCTTTAGCATCATCATTATTTTCAGATACTAAATATAATAGTTCGTAATCATTTTCTTCTTTATATTTTGACATGTTACTCCCCTTTCATTCTTTGTCTAACTACTTCATATATTGTAATACCCGCTGCGACAGAGGCATTTAAACTATTAATCTTTCCTGTCATAGGAATACTAATTATAAAATCACATTTATCACTAACTAATCTAGATATACCATTACCTTCTGCTCCTATTACTAAGCAAGTTCTTTCATCATATATAACATCTGTATAATTAGTACCATCCATATCTGTACCATATATCCAAAAACCATATTCTTTTAACTTATCCATAGTTTGCGCAATACTATTTACTTCAACTATATTAATATTATTTAAAGCACCTGCAGACACTTTCATAACAGTAGAATTAATCTCTACTCCTCTTCTTTTAGGAATAATTATTGCATCTACTCCTGCAGCTTCAGCTGTTCTTATAATAGCACCTAAATTATGTGGATCTTCTAAATGATCTAAGATAATAATAAATCTATCATTTAACAAATCATCTAACTTTCCATATTTAAAGTCTTCTATTTCTAATACTATTCCTTGGTGATTTCCTTTATATTTCTTATCTAATTCTTTTTTATCCATCTTAATAGTTTTAATATTATTTTTTTCTAAATAACTAATAATCTTTTTATCATCAAATGTCTTTGAAATAAAAACTTTCTTTATTTCTTTTCCACTATCAATAACTTCTTCCGCTACATTTCTTCCATATACTATCATTATTTTACCTCCAATATAATATTGAATAACTCTTTTATTCTTTCTTTTTTATTATCTAAATATAAATAACCAAATAAACATTCAAAACCAGTTGCCCATTTATAAGTAACTATATCAGTATTCTTAGGATGTGAATATACACTTGCATTTCTTCCCCTTTTTACATAGTCTATTTCTGTATCAGTTAATATATTATTATCTATAAAATAATTAATAAACTTTGCTTGACTTTTAGCAGTAACAAAATTCATCGCTTCAGTTTGTAGTTTATTTACTTTAGATATTCCAGTTTCTATTAAATAATTTCTTACTTCTAATTCATATACCGCATCACCTAAATATGCAAGTGATAATATATTTATTTCATTAATCCCCATTATTCCACCGCTTTTCATGCATATATAATAACATATTTTTCAAAAAAAAGAAAAGTACTTAATTTAGTACTTATATCTTTTTAGAATTTTTAAATCTAATTATTAAGAAAACAATAAATCCTATAGTAATAAACGCTATAATAGAAAGAATTAATATATCTCTAATTGAATTTCTACTTCCAGCTACATTGTATTCTATATTTATATCTTTATTCTTAGTATCCTTATTTAATGTCCAAGAAATAATGTTATCATTTTCTAAATCAGCATTAGATTTTTTTATTTTAAATGGAGTCTCTAAATTTATTTGAAACATTGATATATCATAGTTATTAAATATTGATTCTGATTCATTATCCTGAAGTAACATTTTAGAATTAGTCTTAAATCTTAATATTCCATCATTATAACTATAATTAATATTATCAAATAATTGATGATATAGTTTACTATTTAATAAATAATCTTCTATAGATGTATATGACTCTTTATAATCAATTGTTATCTTATCATTTGATGCGGATAATTTATATTTCTTCTTAGAAATTTTATTATTATCAAATAATTGTTTTGTTTTATCATATGTATCTTCATTTTTATTATCTATAATTATATTTAAATTTTCATTTATTGAAAAATCATCATTTATTTTTAAATTATATGCACCAGAACAACCAGATAGAAGTATAATAATACCTATTAAAACTATAATTCTTAATTTTTTCATATTATCCCTCATCTCTCTATAATTATATAATTTGTTGCGATATCATCTATATCATCTACACCCCATGCTTTTTCATTTGAATGAGATTTTATAATAGTACCATATCCTTTGGTATTATCAGGGCATATGTAATCATATTCTCTATCATTTGGATTTAATATATTATACTTTCCGTCATTTGTTAACTGATAAAGAATTATATAACTGTTTTCACATGATATATTAGTCGTAAGATTATTATTATTAATCCCAGCAAGTACTACTTTGTTATTTGCTACATAATATTCTGCTTCTTCTTTTGATATACTTCTAAAACTTACATTATATTCACTAGATATTAAATTCAATAAATCCATAAAGGATATACCTGAATCACAATCTACTATTTCCTTTTCTATAGACATTCTTAATATTTGTAATGGATCAATATCTGCATTTAATTCTGTTGATAATAACATTGATAATGCTGTTATATTATTTCCAATATTTTTAAAATACACATTTTTACCATTACAAGAAACCTTTTTATCACTAAGTGGCAAATTGTAATTATTATAATAATATACTTTTTTATTATTAGCTGTTTTATATTTGTCAGTAGATTGAACTTTTTTTACCGTTGTTACATCATTTGATTCTTTTACTATTTCAAAATCATTTTTTTCATTCATACTTATTCTTTCTATTCTAAAAATTGAAGAATTAATTATACAATCAGATTTTATAATTCCAATTATTATTAGTAACACCAAAATAATAATCTCTGCATATATTATTCTATTATAGTTCTCAAAATGTCTTAACCTAAAATATAATAATATACCTGGTATTATTAATAATGCGAATATTTTTAAAATAAATATACTAATTATTATCCCATTATTTTGACACATATTATTAATCCTTTCATTTTATTGGTGAAACAGACCCATTTTTATAGTTATATATATTGTATTTAACTAAAGAGTCATCTCCTTCACTACAATACGTTACAATTTCATAATTATCATCATCATTAAAGTCAATTAATTTAAACAGATAACATCTTTTAACACTAGGGTATTTGGAATTTGTTGAAGACAATTCTATCTCTTCATATTTATCACCATTTACTAAAACTACAATAGTACTTATTTTTTTAGAATCCATTAATGTATATGAATAAATAGATTCCATTTTTTTATCCTTATTTATATCAACATCAACTCTAGAAGCAGATATAATGTCACCACTAATTTTATTTTCTTCAGCTATAGAAACTAATAAATCCTTTTCCTTGTTAGTTAAAATATCATATTCTTTTCCTTCATCTACTTTAATGTTAACAGAACCAGTATACGCTAAAAGGCCATCAGAAAAAACTATTAATTTTCTATCTTTAGTAAAGGCTTCTCGAGAATTGTATGATACTACATCATTTTTAGTAGTTCTTAAATAACCATCTATAAAGTCACCTTCAAAATATATCTTAGCTTCTCTCAAATTCATAATTCTATTATCTTCTTTTTTAATTATTTCACCATTTTTTATATAGACCTTAGTTGAATTTCCTAAATAAACCGCATTTTCCTTTTTTATAAATACTAAAAATATACTTAAAAACACAAATATTACAATCAAAATAACAATAATTATAAATTGATTTTTTTTCATATAATCCTCCTATGGTTTTCTATAGGCCCACGAAAAATGTGCTCTTTCATAATTACTTCCTGTATATGGACTATCTTTTCTTATAGAGTTTGTAGAACCTGCATTATACCATGTTCCATCTCCAGCATATAATTGAGTATGTTCATATTGAGTATGACCAATATCATTTCCCATTATAACTATATCTCCTGCTTGCAAATCATCATAATTAGTAATTTTTTTCCAACCCTTTTCTATCAAAAACTGATCCTCATACCAAACAGAATTATAATTATAACTATTTATCTCATCTTCAGTAAAAATACCCGCAACATATAAGACTTCCCCGATAAATGTAGCACAACAAGTCTTTTTTCCAGGATTATTTAAAGACATTTCTATATTATTCCAATATAGTGTTCCTCCGTTATTACAATCAGGTCTGTTATCAGTATAATAACACCATTGCCCTTCTTCATATTTCTTGTGTACTTTTTCAGCAGCTTCCATTATACTGCTTGCACTTCCAGAACTAATTCTACCATCTTCATCATCAGAAGATGGAACATATATGGTTTCCCATCTATTCATTTGAAAAAGAACATTACTCTTACAAGAATAAACATTAGAATTATAATTTAAACCTGTGGGATTTAATTTAAAAACAAGATTCAAAAAAGCAGGAAGTAAAAATAATAATAAAAAACTAATTAATCTTTTTATAAACTTTTGCCTAGATTCTTTTATCGTTTTTGGATCATTCATTACAACAATTTTAGAAAAATCTAACATCCCAAATATTATTAATAAAAAGGGTGCAGTAATATAGAAAAGTTTAAATCCATAATTTGCTATATCTTTTAGTGTAGTACCAAAAACACTAGTACACTCATCTTTGTTTTCTTCAACAATTGGTTTTAATAGTTTTTTACTACATTTAGTTTTCTTATCATAATAAAAAGAAAAGATTTTAGATAAAGAATATGATTTTTCTAAACTATATTTATTACATTTTGCAACTGTTGTAGGATCTTCTATATTATCACAATCTAAATCTTTCATATTTTCAACAATTTCATCATAGTGTTCCACTTCCGTACTAATATCACTACAATTAATCTTAGCTTCAACAGATATTGGAACAAAAATAATTATAAATAAAAATAAAATAATCTTAAAACATGCTTTCTTCATTTTATTACCTCACTGATATTATAACATACTACCTATTTTTTACAATAAAAATAGTCTAGATTTTCTAGACTATTTTGTTTCAATAATTCCATAATTTCCATTTTTTCTTTTATATAAAATACAAATTTTGTTACTATCAGCATCCTTATATACAAAGAAATTATGACCAAGCATTTCCATTTCTATTATTGCTTCTTCTTCATCAATTGGTTTTAATTCTAAACTTTTTCTTTTTACAATCACTTCTTCTTCTGTAAATTCATCTTCCAAAATTAGTTCAAAATCCTCAATAACCTTTTTATTATGCTTTTTATTTATTTTATCTTTATTCTTTCTTATTTGTCTTTCTAGTTTATCTACTACATTATCTATTGCAGCATATAAATCTTCATTTACTGCTTCATTTCTTAAAGTAAATTCTTTTGTAGGAATAGTAACCTCAATTTTTTGATTTCTTCCTTCTTTCTTTGTAAGAATTGTCGCAGTACAATCTTCAGAGTTAATATACTTATCTAGTTTAGATAATTTTGTTTCGATATAATCTTTAATAGATTTAGTATTATCTCCTCTAATTATAAATTGCATAATATCATCTCCTTTAATATATTATACAATAAAAGCTGCTAAAATGCAGCACTAAATTCTCTTTGATTTACAGGTACGACATTTGTTGCTTGTAAACCCTTATCTGTTTTTATTAATTGATATGATACTTCCTGACCCTCAGATAAAGTTTTATAACCATCTATTTTAATTGATGTATAGTGAACGAATATATCTTCGTTATTATTTCCATTAATAAAACCATACCCTTTCTCATTATTAAACCACTTTATAATTCCTTTTGACATATATTATTCCTCCTTCATTACAATGTCCATAAAAATCATAACTCCATTTATTAATTTTTATTACTTTTTTTAAACTAAAAAATTCGACAATTTTTACTTAATACTAATTGTTATTTCTTGCTTAATCATATTATTTTCTTTGATAGTTTTAAAATCTATATTATTATTTTTATTACATATATCATTAACTAATGATAATCCAAATCCATGGCCAAATCCCTTTGTAGTATATTTACTTATTCCTATCTTTTTTATAGAAATATCATCTCCATAAGTATTTGATATTGAAACAACTAATTTATCATCTCTTTCTTTTATATCTAGAAGTATTTCTTTTTCTGAAGAATTCAATGCTCCATCGATTGAATTATCAAGTAATACTCCTAATATTTTTGTTAATGACTTATAATCATTAATATTTAATTCTTCTATCATATTCCCAGCATCTTCTGTTATATATAAATTACAGTCAATATTCTTTGATTTCATTTTATCAATTTTATAATATAATAACTTTTTAATGCCACCCTCTTTTAAATTAGCTAGTTGTCTTATTTCATAATTTTGACCAGTTCTATGATCTTCAATAATAGTATATAAATATTCTTTTAATTTCTCTTTATTATCAATATAACCAAGTAATACTAATAATTGATTATTATACTCATGATTCTTCTTTCCTTGAGAATCTATTATTTCCTCATACCTATATACTGTTTTTAATAATAACTGTATTCTTCCATAACTAACTAATATAACTATTAATAATATAAATCCTAAAACTATTGAGACAATATAATTCATACCCATCCTCCTTATCTTAAAAATTAGTCCCAAAATCAAATATACTAATACTTAGTAATACAAAATAATACAATTAAAAAAGAAGCTAATTTAGCTTCTTAATCTTCTGGTTTATTCTATCTCTTATCTTTCTTATTCCTGGAACTGAATAGTTATACTTAAATGATAAAGATAAATCACTTACTTTTTCAATATAAAATTCATAACAAATCTTATACTTAATACTATCCTTTTCTTCTACTTTTAGAATTGTTTCTTCAAATAATGATTCATCCATCCCTCTATATAAAGGTTTGTATGTTTTCTTTACAAATTTTGAAGTAACATATGATAACCCAACTCCAAGCATTATTGGTACTAGAATACTAATATCTAAAGGAGTAGTTATCTTATTAAGTAGATAATAAGAAAGATTAGATACAATAAAACATTTTAACATACTATCAAAATGAAATGGCTTACCAAATGAAGATTTTGATAACCAAAAAGATGTTAGTATGAATAAACATTCAATAAGAGTATCATTAAGAAAAGCAACTAATAATACTAATACAACAGTTAATAAATTCCATATAGAACTAAATATTATAAATAATATTACTGTAATCTTTTCTTCTTTACTTTTCTTTTTGAATTCTATTTTATTATTTTGAAAGTTTTTTCGCAATTTTAGCAGCGATTTCTTTAAGTTTATCTTCTTTAGCGAAGAAAATCCAACTACCTGTTCCTGACATTCTTTTACATCTCCTTTCATAAATACAATATTATAAGTAATAGCTAATAGCAGAAGTTGATCAAAATTTAATAATGAATCAATTAAAAAATTGTTATAATTACTATTGACACCAATATCCCTAACAAAATATGAAATCAACTGATATAAAGTAATTAATGCTATAAAACATAATTGCCTTTTTATAAATATCTTATGATTCACAATCATAGGTATTATTATCATTATTATAATACTTAAAATTGAATAAATCCAATCCATTTGAAAATATACAACTAATATTATTTGCAACTCTAAATTTAATAATGCTCCCATAAATGCAGAAAAATATAAATGTTTTTTCTTGCATACTAAACATAAATAAAAATAGAATTGAATAGCCAATGTAATTAGATTAATTGAATCTTTTAACCACCAATTACTTTCTACTGCCTTACTTATATTAATCAACATTGGATTATTTATATCTAAACCAAAATAATCTAATCCAACTATCTTCATTATAAATATAATAACTAATACAAAAAGATACACTTTTAAACTTGTTGATAAATATTTATGATAATCTTTAAACATTCTACATCTTCCCTTGCATAATAAAAAGGCGTCCATAAAAACACCTTTTTTTCTTTTTCGTTTCAATTATATTTTTAAATGAATAGAATGTCAATGACATATAATACGATAAAATTAACGATTTGCTAACTCTTCTTTTTATTTATTTTCTTTTTAATATCTTCTTGTATCTTTTTTCTATCAAATACTATATTTGTAGATAAAACAATCCATACAATAATAACTAGTAATACTACATATATTATCTGACCTAATTTTGGATTTCTTAATACATATACTATAGATGCTGCTGAAAACAATATTTGAATTAAATATATTATTAATACTGTCTTAGTTTGATTACCGGCTCTTTTTAGTATTTGATGATGAAAATGTTCTTTATCTGCTTTTGCAAATGATTCTTTCTTTAATAATCTTCTTACTATTGCAAAAAATGTATCTAAAATAGGAATTGCTAATATTAGGACAGGTACTAAAAATGAAGTTAAAGTGACATTTTTAAATCCTAATAATGATATTACTGCGATTATATATCCTAAGAACATAGATCCACTATCACCCATAAATATCTTTGCTGGATGAAAATTGTATACTAGAAAGCCCAGAGTTGCGCCTATCATTATTAATGATAAAGAAGCATCTAATCCATTATATATACCCATTATACTAATAATTATAGATATAGTAATAAAAAATATTGTTGCTATTCCACCTGCTAAACCATCTAATCCATCTATTAAATTTAAACAATTAATAACACCTAATATAAAGAAAATAGTTATTGGACCAGCAAATATTCCAAAATTCATATAAAAACCATATGCTGATATGTCTTTCATAACAACATTACCATAATATACTACAATAATTGCCGCTACTACTTGACCTGCAAACTTAGCTAATGGTTTTATTGGTTTTATATCATCTATAAAACCTACTAATATTAGAATAAAGCCACCTATTAAAATGGATATCATTTGAGGAGTTTGAGTACAAAATAACATATACCCTAGTAAAAACCCTAAGAATATAGCAAGTCCACCTAACCTTGGCATTGGATGTTTATGTACTTTTCTCTCATTTGGTATATCCATTGCATTAACATGCTCTGCTATTTTCATAACTAAAGGCATTATTAATATTACAAATAGAAATACTACTAATATAATCTTTAGATTTTCTAACAAATTACTACTCATCATATCACCTATATAAATTATAACATACTAAAAAAATAAGTACTAGACTTATTTTTCTATTAAATTTAAATTACTGAGCATAATACCAGTTCCATCAACAACGCAAGTTAATGGTGATTCTGCTACTTTAACTGGGATTTTTAACTCTTCATTTAATAACTTATCTAACCCATCTAGAAGAGCTCCTCCACCAGTTAACATCACACCATTTTCTACTATATCTGCAGATAACTCTGGTAATGTTGTTTCTAATACGTTTTTAGCGCCATCTATTATTTCATATAAACTATCTTCCAATGCCTCATATATTTCATTAGAAGTAATCGTTTTTGAACTAGGTAAACCTGTTTCTAGATTTCTTCCTTTTACTGTTTTCTTACTCTTTTTATCATCTTTTATAGCTGTCCCTATCTCTATTTTTATTTCTTCTGCTGTTCTTTCACCAATTAATAATTTATACTTTTCTTTAATATAATCTATTATTTTTTCATCAAAGACATTACCTGCGACTTTTAATGACTTACTAGTTACTATATCTCCTAGTGATAATACTGCGATATCTGTTGTTCCGCCACCTATGTCTATTACCATACTACCACTTGGTTTTGAAATATCTAAACCTGCTCCTACTGCCGCCACCTTTGGTTCTTCCTCTATATATACTTTTTTTGCACCTGTTACTTCCGCTACTTCTTTAATTGCTTCTTTTTCTACATCTGTTATATTTGTTGGACAACATATTAGTATTGTTGGTTTAGACAAAGTTCCTTTTGCCTGTACCTTTTTTATAAAATAATTAAGCATCGCGACAGTTAAATCAAAATTAGCTATCACACCATCTTGTAAAGGCTTAATTGCCTCAACTTTCCCTGGAGTTCTACCTAACATTTTATATGCTTCTTCTCCTACCGCTAATACTTTTTTACTACCTGATTCTACAGCGACTACCGATGGTTCATTTAATACAATTCCTTCTCCTTTAATATTTATTAGTATATTTGCAGTTCCTAAATCTATACCTATTTCTTTTCCAAACATAATACACCTATATTTCTTTTATCTTTTTGTTATAGAATATTTCTGGATTAACATACTTTCCATCTTTAATTAATTCAAATAATAATGCATTCTTTAAATTAACATCTAATGTTATTTCACCACTTTTACCAATTATAGAATTTTGAGTTATCTGATCACCCTTTTTTACATTAACACTTTTTAATCCTTGATATATGCTTATAAGATTATTATCATGCTTTACTTCTACAACATAACCTAGGATATCATCTTTCTTTAAATCAATTACTTCCCCATCTAATACTGATACTACCATAAATTCATTATCAGAATTATATAACACTCCAGAATTTTGCATATATGTATCTTTATAATATATAATTGAATCTTCCTTATTATTTTCACCATCATAGAATTTTTTATATACATTTATATTTTCTGTTTGAAATGGTTTAATAATAACATCGTCCTCACTAAGAGTTGGTAATGCATCATGAACAATACTATCATTAACATATGCAAAATCCTCACTTGGAATATCTAAATCCTCTGTTTTCTTCGTAAATAACATTAACGTAATAAAAAGAGTAGATATTATTAAAGCACTAAATACTGGTACTACAAATCTTTTAAGTCTTCTTCGTTTCATTTTATTCACCTCATTTTAATATTGGTAAATAATAATAAAAATATACTATAAATTATAATTTTTTTAATTTTGTTCCTTGATAATAGTATTCTAATATTTCTTTATAATCCTTTTTTTGTTTCGCAAGTGCGTTTGCGCCATACTGACTCAAACCTACTCCATGACCAAATCCTTTTGTTGTTATTTCTATACTATCTTCTTTTTCATTTATATCAAAATCATTTGATCTTAATGATAATCTTTTTTGAAATTCTCTTCCTTTAAATTCATTTCCATTTATTTTGATGCTATATACTCTATTTGATTCTGTTCTTAATATATCTGTTACTTCTAATTTATCTGAATATTCTATATTTAAACTATTATAGAAATCCTCTTTAGAAAAAGATATAGTTTTATAAAATGACGGACTTTCTTCTTCATCAAAACTACTATCAACTGATTTTAAATATGGTAAATCTTCTCCAAACACGTTTTTATTATCCTCTGTTTTACCATTACTAGTTGAAAAAAAGAAAGCATATATAAAGTCATCATTATAAGAAAGATATTCTCCTTTTGTTTCTTTTACTATGTCTTCTATTATTTTATAATTATTATCAAATTCTTCTCCCCATCTTTCTCTTAACTTATCTTTATTTGAATATACTTGTGATAATACATTATCTGTTACATCATATTCTTTATCTTTATTATTTTCTATTTGTTTTAAAGCATATGTTCTTGATGCGACTGCCTGTGCCTTTAATGCTTCTTTTTCAAAAGAAACTGGAACTTCAGAAGAAACAACACCTATTAAGTATTCTTCTAAATCAATATTTTCCACAGTATTATCTGATTTTAATATTCTTATCTTTATATTATTTTCTTTCTTATTTGTTATAAAACCTGTTATATTATTTTTAATATCATATTTATAAAATATAGAAATTATAATAATAGGAATTAAAAATATAAGAATAATAAAAAGAAGTAATCTTTTCATATAATCACCAATTAATTATATGTTAGTTACTTCTTTCATATTCACTTATTTTATTAATTCTTCTAATATGTCTTTCTTCTTTTGTAAAACTTGTATCTATAAAACTAGATACTATTTTTACTGCCCTATCCCTATTTATATTAGCAGATAATGATATTACATTAGCATCATTATCTTTTTTTGTATATACAGCGTCTTTTATACTATTTACTTTAGCACATCTAACACCCTTTACTTTATTACACGCAATTGATATTCCTAATCCACTTCCACATATTACAATACCTAAACAATTATTCTTTACTACATATTCACCAAGTTTAAACGCATAATCAGGATAATCTACTGCATTTTTACTATTTGTACCTAAATCAATAATATCATATTGCTTTAATTTCTTTTTTAAATATTCTTTTAATTCATATCCCCTATGATCAGAGGCAATTGCTATCTTCATATTATCACCAATTTTATTATACAAAAAAATTAGACATAAGTCTAATTATTTTTCTTCTTTATTTAATCCATATTTAGCATTAAACTTTTCTACGTTACCTTTTTTAGATGCTCTTACTTGTTTTCCTGTATAAAATGGATGACATTCTGAACAAACTTCAACGTGAATTTCATCTTTTGTAGATTTTGTATCGAATGTTGCCCCACAAGCACAAATAACTTTGCAATCTTGATATATTTCTTTCTTTTCCTTTGCCATTATTAATTCTCTCCTCTCGCCATAACTAAAAAGTTATAGAATTTTTTCAAAAATCTCTAATATTATAACAATATTAATAGTTAAATGCAAGTATTAATATACTATTTTACTGTAATTCGACATCTGCACCTATAGATTTTAGCTTTTCTATTATATTTTCATATCCTCTTAAAATATAATCTGCATTATTTATAATTGTTTTTCCATCTGCGAGTAATCCAGCTACTATAAGACCTGCACCTGCCCTTAAATCTGTTGCATTTACTTCTGTTCCAATTAGTTTAGTAGGTCCCTCTATAAACGCTTTTGTACCATTTACTTCTATTTTTGCACCCATCTTTCCTATTTCATATAAATTTAAGAATCTATTTTCCCAAATTGTCTCATCAATAGTTGATATTCCTTTTGCCTTTGTCATAAGTGACGCTAATACTTGTTGCAAATCTGTAGGAAATCCTGGATATACTAAAGTAATTATTTCTGTCGCTTTAAGTTTATTACTTTCTTTTATAGTTACACTATCTTTTCCTATTTTCATTTTAACATTCATTTCTTTTAATTTTTCTAATAAAGAATCTATATGTTTTGGAATTATATTTGTAACTGTTAGTTTATTTGCACATGCTGCGCCAAGAATTATGTAAGTACCTGCTTCTATTCTATCTGGTAAAACTCTATGAGTACATGAATGAAGATAATCTACTCCTTCAATAGTTATTACATCTGTTCCTGCGCCCTTTATTTTTGCGCCCATTGCATTTAAGCAATCTGCAATATTAGGTATTTCTGGTTCTTTTGCTGCATTCTTTATTATAGTTGTTCCTTTTGCTTTTACTGCTGCGAACATTATATTAATAGTTGCACCTACTGAAGCAAAATCTAAATATATATCTGTTCCTACTAATTCATCTGCATCTAATATAATATTTTCTTCATCTCCAGATATCTTAGCACCTAATGCTTTAAAGCCTTTTAAATGAAGATCAATTGGTCTTTTTCCTATTGAACATCCTCCTGGAAAACTCATTTCTATGTGTTTATACTTTCCAAGTAATGCACCCATAAAATAATAAGATGCTCTTAGTTTTTTAGATAATTTACTCTTAATTGGTTTATTATTTATTTCATTTGAATATATAATTACTCTATTATCATCTTCTCTAACTATCTTTGCATTTAAATATAATAATATTTCTTCTAAAGCATCTACATCTGATATATTAGGAACATTAGTTAATTCTACATGTTCATCAGATAAAAGTGCCGCAGGTATTAAAGCAACTGCACTATTCTTTGCACCACTTATTTTTATCTCCCCATTTAAACTTTTTCCGCCGTTTATTATAATTTTACGCATAAAAAAACCTCCAAGTATATTACATACTATGACAAAAATCTAATTTTGTTAATAATATTCTATCATAAAGCAATTAGAAAAAAAAGAGATTATATTAATAATCCCTTTTTATTTAACATAATGTTAATTTCTTTATTCTATTATTTTCAATGAATACAGTCTCATTAAATGCCATATCAGCTCTCTTAGTAGCTATATCCTCGTATGTTTCATTTTCTTCGTCACATTCAACTTCTTTATATTTATGATCTGCCATTGTAGTTAAGTAATGAGTATAACTCATAATTAATCTTAATTGATCATTAGTTAAAGCATATTTTTCTAGTAATTCTTGTTCTTCACCAGTATATGCTAACCCATTTTCTTTTACTTCTGAATGACCTTTAATTTCATTAATAACACTATCTACTGTTGCAGCATCTAATGTACCATTTGTTGTCATATCAATAATATCATTTTCTAAGAATCTTTCTTCGTTAGTTTTATTTATCTTAATATTTTCAGAAATACCTTCGTATCCTTCTAAGTAGATAACATTTGGATTTGCTTTAGCAGCAAATTGTAATGCGGCATCTTTATAAGCAGCCATCATATATTCTTGACCATTCTTATTTATTCCGCCAATATTGCCACCATTTGTATTATAATTAGTAATTTCCATATCAATTACAAAATCATTTATTCTATCTCTATCATATTTTCCTGTTTCGTTCATTGCTTTAATTTCATAATCTCTTAATGCTTCAAATTCTTCTAATTTTTTTACAGTAGCTTTCCCTCCTGCTTTATTGATATCTATATATTGAGTTAATGAAGGATATTCTATAATTTTCCAATTATTTTCTTCTTGAACTTGTAGCCCAATTTCAGAATTTCCTTCTTCTTCAATAGTATTTATATTATCAATCTTTTGAAGAATAGGACTATATTCTTGTACACCTGAATTACCCATAATTCTTTCTATATTAGAATATGCTTCTGCAGCTCTATCTTCATCTATAATTAGATTTCCATCTTCATCAGTATATTTATCGTTAGCTATGAAAATTAAATCTCTAATTTCATCTTTATCCATTCCCATATAATCATACCATTCAGAATTTGCTTCATATATAGCATCTACTTGATTTTCTATTGATTCATTTGAATCAATATCTAAATCTCCAGGTACAAATGTATCATTTGTATCAAGATTATTATCTACGTTATTAGTTGCATCTGTTGGTGTATTAGTTGCTTCTGTTGTTGCATCTGTACTTGTATTAACATTAGCAGTCTTTGTTTTCCCACAACCAACTAATGCCAATAACATTGTAGCAATTGTTGCACCAACTAAAACACCTTTGTTAAATTTCTTATTAATTATATTTCTCATATTCTTACCCCCTAATTATTATTATCAAAAGTTAATACCAATTTCTTTCCATTTGAAACACTATAAACCATTTCATCTACTTCATCATCATCTACATTATCTAATGATGGCATTGTACCAGTAATTGTATCAATGAATTCTTCATCAGTCATGATTTTATCTTCATTTGATTTATATACATATATATCGAAATAAGAAGGAATTTCAGGATTAATAGCAGTCCCCTCTGAAATATATACTGTTTCTTCTTTATCAGTATCACGATCTTCTTCTTTTTCAAATGTATCTTTTACAAATGTTTCTTTTACTTCTACTTCTTCTGTTACTGGTGCATCTTTTTCGTCTATATCATAATCTGGAACTGGTGGTAGTGGATCATCTGGTTTTGGTGGTATAACAATAATAACATCATCTGGTGTATCTGGTTCTGGTATTTCAGGATCTACTGGTTGTGGTGGATCATCTGGATCTGGTATTGATGGATCAACTGGAGCTGGATCATCTGGTGTTGGCTCGTCTGGAGCTGGTTCATCTGGTTCTGGTGTATCTGGAACTGGTGGATTTGGATCATCTGGTTCATCTGGTGTTATTGGTGGTACTACTGGATCATCTGGTGTTGGTGTATCTGGAACAGTTGGATCTGGATCGTTTGGATCTGGATCTTCTGGTGTTTCAGGAACTATATCCTCTGTAACAACAGGTTCATCTGGTTCTGGTGTAGTATCTGTAGTTTCAACTACTGTAGTATCTTCTGGTTTTTCTGAACCAGGTGTATCCTTTTTATCAGATTCATCTTTTTTATCCTTATCTACTTCATCTTTTTTGTCTTCTTCTTCATCTATATTATTTGCTTCTTCAGTAGTATCATTATTTTTATTGTTGTCTTTATCTTTATCCTTATTTTTATCTATATTAGAATCCTTAGTATCTTCATCTACTGAATTATCAGCTTCATCAGATGTAGGATTATTATTTAAATCTTTATTAGACTTCTTATTTAAACAACTAACTGCACCAAAAGCCATTAATGCTGCTAAACCTACAGCTAAAGCAGATTTTCCTGCTCTTCTAAATACTACCCTTCTCTTTTGATGAACATTATCATAATTTCCAGAAATTACCTCATCAATTAATGATGCCTTCTTTTCATAGACTTTCTTTTCTTTTAACAAATCTTTTAAATTACAATACTCAGCATAAGAAATATTTTTACTCTTTAATCTTTCTTTTACTTTTTCAACACTTAATTTTTGTAATTTTTCTTTTTGAGAAGCTAATTTAATTGATAAATCTGCTAATTCATCAGCATTTTTTTCTTTATCTTTGGCCAATTTTTCAAATCTTAACATTAGCTTTTCATACTTTGTTATCTTCATAGAATCTCCCCCTTCGAATAAACGTCTTATATACTATCACAACTTTTTTTGTTTGTCAAATAGTTATAATGATGTTAATTTAAATTTGAAGTGCAACAAACTTCATTGAAAAAGACACGTGAATAA
>CAZJSD010000023.1:0-18423 GCA_964548815.1 uncultured Muribaculaceae bacterium | reverse complement strand
AATAAGTGTTTATTTTATATCTCTACTTGTTGCACTTCGTTTGAAAATTTCTAAAATCTTTTTATAGAAAAAAGATATAATTAGTTTTCTTTTTTATTTATATCTCCAATTATATCTTTATATTTTTGATCCATATTAATATTAATTAAGACTATTTTACCTGATGCATCTTTTTGATAATTAAAACCTGTAACATATCCATTACCTTGAATATTACATGGGATATTTACCATTTTACAATATTCATTTACTTGTTTACTAGATAAACCACCCAGATTATTTTCTGTTAAATCTCCGTTAGTTAATAATAGTAATTTACCATTTATATTATTTCCTTTAAATGGATACTGATTTATTATTTTATCTCCATTACCTATTATTTCATATTGTACACCATTTATATCCAATATATTTTTTACATCATTAGTACTTCTATTTAAATAGTTTTCTACTTTATAATATTTCTTTATATTAGTTTTAACATTTGTTAAATTATAATATGCTTCTAAGTCTTGAATTAATGATTTAACAGCATTAGACATAGGTATTGATGTCGCTAAATCTTTCCATGCGATATAAAAGACATATTTTGGATTATCTTTTGGATACATCCCTGCGAATGATCTAATAGAATGTAAATATGACGGATAATAGTATCCTTCTGCTTCATTATAAACTTCTGCAGTTCCTGTTTTACCTATAATATCATAACCATCTAAATGAAAGTCTGTACCTGTTCCTTCTCCATTAACAACTAGGTTCATCAAATCTTTAATATGATTTACAGTTTCCTGACTTGCGACTTTAGTACCTTTTTGTTTTTTAGCTTCATATACTATTTCATTAGTATTTGGATCAACTATTTTTTCTACTATTGTAGGATTTAATATATATCCATTATTTGAAATCGCAGTTAATGCCTTTATATGTTGAATTGGTGTCGTCATAATACCTTGACCAAATGATGCATTCGCAACTTCTATATCATACTTAAATTTAATTTGTCCAGGAACCTCTCCTTCTAGTTCTATACCTGTTTTTTCACCAAAACCTAGTTTTTTAAGATAAGCCGCTAATTCATCACCAGTTAAATAATGTTGCATTAAATTTGCGACACCTATATTTGAAGATTGAGTATAACCATAATCATAAGTTATTACTCCCCAACCCCAACCATTCCAGTCTTTAATAGTATATCCTGATAAATCCATAGTACCTGATTGATATGTAGCATTTCCATCATAATTACCTTTTTCCATAGTTGCCATATAAGTATATGTTTTCATTGTACTACCTGGTTCAAAAGACATAGATAATAATGGATTTAAATAGTTTGTTATATTCTTTTGATTTGGATCAAAGCTAGGTTTAGTTGCAGATGCGATTATTTTACCTGTTTTAGCTTCCGCAACTGCGAATATTGCCCATTCTGCACCTGAACCATTAAAGGCATTATTTAATGCTCTTTCAGTCATTAACTGAACATTACTATCTATTGTAAGATATATATCATATCCATCTTCTTTTTCTATTCTTATTTCAGGAATATTAACTAATCTATAACCTGATGCATCTTGTTCATATGTAACTGAACCATTAACACCAGTCAGTTCTTCATTAAATTTAGATTCTATTCCCATTTCTCCATTAGTATTTCCATCATCATCTGTTGTTACATATCCTAAGATATATGATGCGAAATCAAGATTAGGATAATATCTTTTTGAAGACGCTATAAAATCTATTCCAGGTAGTTTTAATTTTTCTATTTGTTCTTTTTGGAGTTCTGTAAGACCTCTTCCACCTGGACCTAATTCAACCTGATATAAACCATTTTGATCTAATAACTCATATACTCTTTCTTCAGTCATATTTATTAATGGTGCTAACTTCTTTGCTGTTTCTCTTTTATCAATAACATGTTTTGGAGTAGTAGAATTCTTACTTCTTGAACTATCTAGGTACGCAATTACTGTATATGAATCTACTGTTTCTGCAAGTATTTCATCATTTTTATCATATATAGTTCCTCTTGTAGCATATAAAGTTTCTTTAGTAGTATTTCTATTTTTAGAGAACTTCTTAAGATTAATACCATCTACTTTATCTGCTAGATTTAAATATATTAATCTACCTATTATGACGCAAAATAAAAGAAGTCCACCAATAAATACAACTTTACTTATATGTATCTTACTAGTAGCCTTCTTCATAACTTGCACTTCCTTTATCTTTATTACCTCTCAGTAACTATTCTTATATTACCATTATTATACGCCAATCCTTGTTGATTTGCAACACCGTTGATATTTTCTAATGATGCCAACTCATTTATTTTCATTGTTAAACTTTGATTTGTTTCTTTTTGATTCTTAACTTCTCTAGCTAATCTTTCTACTTCAATATTAACAGAACTTAAAGTATTCTTTGCAAAGAAGCTAACACCCCAAAGTGCAAATAAAGCAATTGCGCCTAAAACTGTAAACTTTCTTTCTCTTTTAATTAATTTTACTGTTTTATCCTTCTTATTCTTTCCCATAATATCATTCCTTTACTTTTTCTATTACTCTTAATATTGAGCTTCTAGATCTATTATTATTATCTAGTTCTTCTTTTGTAGGTTTAAATTTACCTATTATTTTTACTTTAGCTTGTTTTTCCTCTGGCACTATTGGCAACCCTTTATATATCTTTTCAATTTCACTATTTTCTTTAAAAATATTTTTTACTATTCTATCTTCTAATGAATGAAATGTAATAACACACATTCTTCCACCAACATTAAGTAAATCAATCCCATCAACTAATGCTTTCTTTAAAACATTTAATTCATCATTTACTTCAATTCTAATCGCTTGAAATACTTTTCTTGCAGGATGATGATCTCTTTTATATCTCTCAGGCACATTATTTTTAATTATTTCAACTAATTCTAAAGTAGTTTCTATCTTTTTTTCTTCTCTTGCTTTTACTATTCCTTTTGCGATTTGTTTAGAGTATTTTTCTTCACCATATTCATAAAATATTTTAGTTAAATCTGATTCTGAATAATTATTTACTACTTCATATGCGCTTAAACTCTGATTTTGATTCATTCTCATATCTAACTTAGAATCATTATGAAATGAAAATCCTCTTTCTGCTTCATCTAATTGAGGAGAAGAAACACCAAGATCAAATAATATTCCATCTACCTTAGAAATATTTCTTTTACTTAATTCTGATTTTATATTTACGAAATTACTATTAATAATTTCATAATTATTACTAATTTGATCAAGAATCCTACGACTATACTCTATCGCTTCCCCATCTTGATCAAAGGCGAATAAACAACCCCTTGTTATTCGTTTCAATATTTGTGAACTATGACCTCCGTATCCTAAAGTACAATCAACATATATACCATCCTCTTTGATATTTAGATTATCAATTGATTCATTTAGTAATACACTAATGTGTTTACTCATTAAATAAACCTTCCGCTATATCATCGAAATTATCGATATTTGAATTAAAGAATTCATTGAAGCTTTCATTTGACCAAATTTCTAATCTTTCATTAACTCCTATAACAACAACTTCTTTTGTAATATTTGCGTATGTTGTTAAAGGTGATGGTAAATTGATTCTACCATTATTATCAAGTTCACACTCAGTGGCCCCTGACAGAAACATTCTCATAAATGTACGGGCATCTTTTCTTGTAAATGGAAGTTCTTTTAATTTTTCAACTATTTTATTCCATTCATCAAGTGAATAAACAAATAAACATTTTTCTATTCCTCTAGTTACAATGAACTTATTACCAAGATCATTTCTAAACTTAGATGGAATAATAAGTCTACCTTTTTCATCAATATTATGATGAAATTCTCCCATAAACATATTAATCCCCCACAATCAACCACTTTTCTCCACTGGCTGATTTAATTATATTATATATAATATAAAAAGTCTAGATTTTAGAAAAAAATTTTAAAATTTTACATTTTTATGTAAATAAAAAGCATGCATATCGCACGCCTTAATTAAATACTTTACCTAACAACTCACTTTTATTTTGAATACCATTTAAATATTCTTTAACACTTGTTTTTTTCTTTCCTTCAAATTGTAATTCCTCTATTACTATTTCTCCATCTTTTGTTTTAATACCTAATCCATCACTATATATATTTATTATTTCTCCTATTTTTCCATCTTTATTTGATTCACCAATTCTAGAAGAATATAATTTAACACGTTTATTATCTAATAAAGCATATGAAACAGGAAAGGGATTAAGTCCTCTTATCTTATTAAAAATATCTCTAGAAGTATTATTAAAATCTATTTTTTCATCATCTTTAGAAATATTATACGCATATATTACTTTACTTTCATCCTGTTTTATAGGTTTAATATTACCATTTATTATATCAGGTAAACACTTAATTATCATTTTAGATCCAAGTTCACTTAGTTTTTTAAACATAGTACCTACATTATCAAAATCTTCTATTTTTATTTTTTCTTGATATAAAATATCTCCTGAATCCATCTTTGTATCCATATACATAATAGTAACACCAGTATATTCATCACCATTAATAATTGAATGATGTATTGGTGCCCCACCCCTATATTTAGGAAGTAAAGATGCATGAATATTTATACATCCATATTTAGGATAATCTAACATTTCCTTTGGTATAATTTGACCATATGCACATGTAATAATTAGATCTGGTTTTGTATCTAATACCTTTTGATAATCTTCTTTTATGTTTATTGGTTGAAATACTTCTATATTATTCTCTAAAGCAAATTCTTTTACTGGACTAAAACATATTTCTTGTTTTCTACCAACTCTTTTATCTGGTTGAGTTACAACTAAACTAACACTATATTCTTTTATAAGTTCTTGCAAGGGTAACACTGAGAATTCTGGTGTACCCATATATACAATATTTAATTTCATAAAACCACCCTAAAATAATTTTAAAACATCTTTTATAGTAATAAATATCATTAATCCCATTAATATAAAGAATCCTATATTATTAATCATAGTTTCTACTTTTAATGGCACTTTCTTTCCAGTTATCTTTTCTATTATAAGTAAGAATGCTCTTCCTCCATCAAATGCTGGAAATGGAAGTATATTCATAAATCCTACATTTATAGATAAATACGCAGTTAAATATAATAGCGAATACATACTAGATTTAGCTACACCTACTACTGTATAAATACCTACTGGACCAGATAAACTATCTATACCAAGTTTCCCTGTAAATAAACTAATAATAATTATAATTAATGATTTATAAATAGATATAAATTTAGTAAATGCATATTTAACTGCGGATAAGAAATCCTTTTTATACTCTGTTTTTACACTAATACCATAATAATAACTCTTTGTCTTTTTATCATATTTAGGTTTTATTTTATAAGTATTTATATTATTATCTTTATCTTGTACTTGTACTTTTAAAGTTGCTTTTTCACCCGCAATTGCGATTCTTGTTTGAATATCATCAAAATCTCTTACTTTTTTATCATTTATCGCAACTACTCTTTGACCATTTCTTGCTCCTGCCTCATATAAAGGATATGTCTTATCCATCTTATATAAAACATTAGTAGAAAATGTTGAACCATATACTAATCCAATAATAAATAATAACAATAAACCTAATACAAAGTTATTAAAAACACCCGCAACCATTACTGATAATTGTCTTAAAAAACTTTTATTATATAATCTTTTATCTTCTGGTATTTTCTTTAACTCTTCATCATTTTCATCATATGTTTCACCCGCAAGCGCTACATATCCTCCAAGTGGAATTAGTTTTATCATATATTCAGTTTCATCATTTTTTCTTCTAAAAGAAAATAATTTTGGACCAAATCCTAAAGAAAATTCAAACACATGAATACCTGCTTTCTTAGCAAATATAAAATGACCAAATTCATGAATAAATACTATTAATCCTAGTATTAATAAAAATAATATTAATGTTACCATATTTCCTCCTATAAAAATAATAAAATAATTATTGTATAAACAAGTGACGCTACTAAAAGACTATCAAATCTATCTAGTATTCCACCATGACCTGGAATAATATTTGAAAAATCTTTTATATTATAATTTCTTTTTATTGAACTAAATAATAAATCTCCTAATTGCGCTAATAAAGATATTATAAGTGTCATACCTATTAAAACAGCTATATTAATATCAGGCCTTACATAAAATAAATATATAAAACATGGTACTAGAGTACCCATCATAGAACCTATTATACTTCCTTCTAATGTCTTATTAGGTGATACTTTTGGCATTAATTTGTGTTTACCTAATAATCTTCCACCAATATACGCAAATGTATCTGTAAAAATTGTAATAGATATTAAATATATAAATTCTTCAATTGATGACATTCTAATAATATTCATAGTATAAAAAGGTATACCAATAAACATTATTATTCCAAATAAACTAGCAGCATTATTAATATTATATTCTTTATTATCAATAAATATAATTGGCATAAAACAAAATAATAGTATTAATGCAATACAAGGTAATAATGATTCATAAGACATTACCAATAATCCAACTGATATAAACGCCAATACCTTTATTACTAATGGAACTTTTTTATCTTTTTCATATAATTTTATTATTTCTCTAAATGCTAATAGTGATAAAACTGCTATACCAATTTCAAAAACTAATCCACCTATTATTATTAGTGGTACAAAAATAGCAAGCATTACTATCGCAGAAATAATTCTTGTTTTCATATTATCACCATATTAATTATATAATATATAAATAATATTTACAAGAAAAAAGAGTTATACTCATAAATAATTCTTGTAAACTCTTTATTTTAATAAACTTAATATAAAGCTTTCTAATTCTCTAGTCTTAGCATAATTTTTTGCAATTATATCATATTTATAATTCCAATTACTAATATTTGTCATTTTAAACTCTTTATTGTTTTCTTGGAAATCATTTATCTTATTTTCCGCTATAGAAGAAAGAGAAATAGCTAGTCTTTTTAACTCTATATCATCAAGTTTAGCATTTATTATTTCTTCTCTTAAATCTTCCATATCTTCATCTTTTATTAAATCAAATATCAATGTATCATATACATAGTTTTGATCTTCTAATCTAGTTTTTAATCTTAACTTTTGTAATTCATAGTCTTCTTTTGATATTTTATTTTGACTAAAATTAAACTCTAATTCATTTTCATCACTTTTTAATTGAGTTTCTTTTATATTCTTTTCACTAGAAAGAGTATAAAATTTCTTTTTAGATCCATCACTATTGTATTCAATTTCTAAAATTGGGTATTTATCTAATAATTCCTTATTTTCTCTTATAACATCATTTATCATAATAACCCCCTTATTTTACTTCTTCTATTTTCATAAAATTAGTATAATTAACTGACTCTAAAGGAAATGAACCAACTATTACTACTTTATCGCCTGGTTTTAAAGCTAATATCTTTTTAGCAGAAGCCATAGATATATCTACAAGTTCATCTGTATTTTCTGCCATACCTACATTTAGAGGAATAATTCCATAATTAATAGATAATCCTCTTACTACTTTAGCATTTGGTGATACCGCAACTACTGGGCAACTAGGTCTATAATTACTTATATCTTTAGCAGTAGTACCACTCATAGTAGAACATACTATAGCAGATGCTTTTACTCTATTAGCTGAATCAACAGAAGAATATGCGATTGCTTTTGATATATTTATTTCTTCTCTTCTACTAATTTCAAGTAGTAAATCATTATAATCAATTTCATTTTCTATTTCATCTATTATATTACTCATTATCTTAACAGTTTGAACTGGATAATTACCAACTGCAGTTTCTGCTCCTAACATAAGTGCATCAGTCTTATCTAAAACAGCATTCGCAACATCAGATACTTCTGCTCTTGTAGGTTTTTCATTTTCTTCCATAGATGCAAGCATCTCTGTAGCGATAATACATATCTTTTCTTTTTCTTTAACTAGTTTTGTTAATCTCTTTTGGATACTAGGAACTTTTTCTATATCGAATTCTATTCCTAAATCCCCTCTTGCTATTATAATTCCATCACTTACTTTTAATATTTTATCAATTTCATCAATTGCTTGCTTATTCTCAATCTTAGAGATTAATTGTATATTATTATCATTTAATCCTATTAATAAATCATTTATATCTAATACATCCATTTCTTCTTTTACATGAGATAATGCCAAATAATCAACTTGCATCTCAACTGCAAATTTTACTACTTCTCTATCAAAGTTTGATAAAAATGGAATATTAATACTTGAATTAGGTACGTTTACTGTTGATTCAGTTGTAATAACTCCTTCTGTTTTTACAGTACACATCAAAGTATCTTCATCTTTAGTTACGACTTCTAACCTAACATTAGCATTATTTAAATATATTTCATCCCCAACTTTAGAATGAGTTATTATTTCCTGATATGGTACAGATATCATTTCTTCATTACCTATTATATCTGAATATACAATTCTTACCATTTTACCCTTTTCTAGTTTAATAGTTGGTTTTTCTAATCCACCAATTCTTATTTCAGGACCCCTAGTATCAAGCATAATTCCAGTTTCTATCTTTTGTTCAAGATTAATTTTTCTTACATTAAGAATTGCTTCTCTTGCAAAATCAAAACTAGCATAACTCATATTGATTCTAACAACATCAATACCTGAATAGATCATATCTCTAATTACTTCAAAAGTATTAGAAGAAGGACCTAATGTACCTATCATCTTAGTTTTATTCATCACACTTCACCTATTATAAATATAACATAAAAAAAGTTATATTTCTATAACTTTTCTAACATTTTAACTATTAACTGATATTCACTACCTCTTTTTTCTACTTTGGCAGTAACCTTAAATATATCTCCTCTACTTATATTATAAAATTTTTCATATACTTTTGGAAACATAACTAATTCTATTTCTTGATATTCATCTGATGCGGTAATAAAAAGCATCTTTTCATTCTTTTTAGTAATTATTTCTCTCTTTTTATCAATAAGTAAGTATATATTTATTACTTTATCAAAATAATCTTTTATTTTTCTAGTATCCATATCATTTTTTCTTTTACTTTGTACAGGATGTGTAGATAAATAGAATCCAAAAGTATTATTTTCAATCGATACTAATTCATCTTTAGAATATTCATCAAATAATTCAAATTCTGGTTTTTCAATTAAAGAAGAATCTAAATCCGTACATAGTTCTGCATAATTAATAGATAAATCTAAATTTTCTATTAATGTCCTTTTGTTATAATTAAATAAATCAAACGATCCAGAATAAATTAAATAAGTAAGTACTTTTTTATTAACACCCTTTTTATAAGTTCTAGATACAAAATCAAGAAAGTCTTTATATAAACCATTTTCTCTTTCTTTAACAATTGTATTGCATATAACTACTCCTACATTTCTAATTGATGATAATGAAAATCTTATTCTATTATTTTCAATAATAAAATTACTTTCACTTTTATTAATATCTGGTTTTAATATTTCTATATTGCTTAATTTGCATTCATTAATATATTCTTTTGTTTTTACTTCATTACCTATTACCATGCTTAATAAATATTTCATAAAATAATTCTTATAATGAGCTTTTAAATATGCCATTTGATAAGATATATATGCATATGATACTGAATGTGATTTATTAAATCCATACGATGCGAACTTATTAATATAATCAAATACCTTTGAACTTATTTCTTTACTATATCCATTATTAATAGAGCCTTCAATAAATGTCTCTTTTTGTTTAAGCATAAGTTCATTATTCTTTTTAGACATAGCTCGTCTTAAGAGATCTGCTTCTCCTAAAGAAAAACCAGCCATCTTAGTCGCAATCTGCATTATTTGTTCCTGATATATTATTATTCCATATGTATCAGAAAGAATTGGTTCTAAATCTTTATGAAGATATGTTACTTTTTCTTTACCTTCCATCCTTCTAATATAAGAATCTATATTATCCATTGGTCCTGGTCTAAAAAGCGCAAGTATTGCCGCTAAATCATTAAAGTTTTTAACTTTAAATTTTCTAAGTACATTTTTTATTCCAGAACTTTCAAATTGAAATATACCCTCTGTATTAACATTTCTAAATATATCTAAAGTTTTTTCATCATCAAGTGGTATTTCCTTTATATTTATATTACCTATTTCATCAACTAAATTACTTATAATAATAAGATTATCAAGCGCTAAAAAATCCATTTTAAGAAGACCTAATTCTTCTAAATAACCCATAGTATAACCAGTTATATATCCATCACCATTTTTAACTATAGGTATATATCTATCTAATTCTTCATTTGATATAACTACTCCTGCCGCATGAACGGATCTTGTCCTTTTTAATCCTTCTAATTTTTTAGAAATTATGCATATTCTTGATATTGTTGTATCTCTTTTTATTATATCTTGTATATTTCTATTTTTAAGATTATCCTCTAAGGATAGTTTACTATCAAACATCTTAATAAATGAATCTATTTTATTTTCCATGTTAAATACTCTTGCGACATCTCTTAAGACCATCTTAGCTTTTAGAGTGCCATAAGTAATTATACCTGCAACACATTTATTACCATATTTATCTGTTACATATTTAACAACATCATCTCTTTTATCTGACTCAAAATCTATATCAATATCAGGCATTGTTACTCTTTCAGGATTTAAAAATCTTTCAAAAAACAAGTTATATTTTATAGGATCTATATCTGTTATACCTAAAGAATAACTAACTAAAGACCCTGCCGCAGAACCTCTTCCTGGACCTACTAAAATATTATTCTTTTTAGCGTATTTTACATAATCCCAAACAACTAAGAAATAATTTGAAAATCCCATTTTCTTAATCATAGATAATTCGTCCATTAATCTATCTGCGTATATCATTGGAACTTTATTATCAAATCTTTTTAATAGACCTTTTTTACATAATTTTTCTAAATATATATCTTGATCAAAATTTTCTTCTTTATTAAATCTAGGTAATAAATCATTCTTTGTTATTTTTAAATCTACTAAATTATATATTTCTTCAAAAATATTCTTTTCATTTGTATCAATTTCTACTTTCTTAAAGTAAACATCTTTTAATTCTTCTATTTCATCATTAATAGATTTACCTTCTTTAATAAGAGATAAATACTTTAGATACTCTTCATCTTCTTTATTAAAACATCTTATTTCATTAAAATATATATTCTTATAATCATCTATCTTTTCATCAGTATAACCTATATAAGTATCAGGTATATTTAATTTATCATATAAATCTATAGATTCTTTTTTTAATACACAGAATAATCCTCTAGAATTATTTTTAATTAATTCTATATCTATATCATTACTAGTTATGTAACATAAGTTTTGATATCCTTTATAATCTTTAGCATATAAATATATATCATTATTATCTATATTTACTCTAAGTCCAATTATAGGTTTTATATCATTTTTAAGGCATTCTTTATAAAATTCCATCACATAACAAAGATTATTATCTGATATACCTATTGCTTTTAAATTAAGTTCTTTTGCTTTATTAACTAAATCTTCGATTTTTATTAAAGATGAAAGAAGGGAATAATCTGTCACAACATTTAATGGTATATACATATTATCCCTCCTTTATATAAGTATATTATACACTAAATAAAAGCATTTAACACTATTTTTACTTATATTTATTGACTAAAATCAAATATTATGATAAAGTTAATTAGACGCGAAATTTAAAGGAGGAAGAAGTATGGCTAATAAATTAACTAGTAAATCAAAAAACTTTGCGAATAATAGATCACACGCAAATAATAAAACTAATAGAGTTCAAAATTTAAATTATCAAAAATTCACAATCAACGGAGTTAAAGTAAAGACTACTGTTGCTGAAGCAAGAACATTAAAGAAAAATAATGCTGCATAATAAAAGACTATTTACATAGTCTTTTTTTGTTGTTCTAAAGAATATAAATACATTCTTTCTATTATTTCATCTCTTCTTCTTTCTATTTCTTCTCTCTTCTCCGTCAATTCAGTTTTCTTTTCATTTTTTATATCTTCATGCCACTGATAATACTTTTGACCACCTAATTGAGTATTGAATTCAAAAAACAAATTGTTTAATTCTTCAAAATTATCTGAACCAACATAATTAGTAATGACACTCATATCACCATTTCTACTATCTAATATTTTTGTTTTAAATTTTGATATAAAATCTGAAACTAAAAAAGTAGTTCTTCTATAATTATTTGAGTTATAATTTACATCATCTTTTGATGAATATAAATATTGATTTTTAGAATGCATAATTCTACATATTTGTTCTGATATTAAATCATTAACTATTTCATTAATCATTTCATATTTTCTAGAAGAAGCATCTGATTCTTTTTCTTTATCAATATTAATCAAATCCCAACCACATATTAAATGATATTCATTATCTTTTATATCGAGTGTATTTAATTCAAATACGTGATTAAATTCATGAACAATAGAAGCATCAAGTACATTTAAGTCTCTTCCTAAATTCAAAAATACTATTGGTTTACATCTATTCAAACCATTTTCATTAAAAATATTTGGAGATACACACATTATTCCTTCATCAAAAATACTAACTAAATCTACATCTTCCGTAAAAGGAATTTTATCTATAATTTTCTTACTATTACTATATATTGGATAGTGTTCTAATAATACCTTCTTATATGATTTAGTATATTCTTCTTTTTCTTGCTTTAATGTATCTATTAGTTCTTTTGATGGATACAAGTTTTTACACTCTTCACTTTTTTCATATAAAGAGTAATCATCACCTAAATCTATACCCATCATTTTAAAGTATTTTATTCTATCTCTTTTAATACTATCAGCAATATATTGTACTTTTGCATTATTTATTTTTTCATCAGATTCTTCATCAAAAGATGATATTTTAGAAACTGTATCCATATGACCAAAATACATTTCTAATTTAGGATAATTACTTATATAGATTCTTTTTGTTTTATTATAGTCTTGTTCTATTTTATCAAATTCTTCTCCTAATAAATCTCTATGTTTTGAAGCAAATTCATACACATACTTGCTTAAAATATCATATTTAAAACTATCAAGATTACACATTTTTTCATACTTATCTATCTTTGTAAGTACTTCATCATATTCTTCTTCTAATTCTTTAACAAATGTTCTTACTTCATCCATTTGTTTCATTAAATCAGATAAATTCCCATCTAATATATTTTTAGCAGTTATATTTTGATCCAGACCACTAAGTAAAAATCTAGTTGAATAATTTGGATCATTTGCTTCTTTTACTTCATCTACATATTTATAATATGATGACATTAAATTATCTGAGAAAAATGGAGATTGAAATATTTCTGAAAAATCTTTATCAGGCATATTTACTTTTTCTTTAATTCTTTCTTTTAATTCACTAGTTTTTTCCTTTTTTATTTTATATAACAAAGATTTTAATTCATCTAACGGAATATAGGGAATAATAACTGCATCGTTAAACTTTTCCATTATTGCGTCTTTTTTCTCTTCACCATAAAAAGATATAAAAGCATCAGTTATATTTTCCATTCCTTGAGGAAATGAATCCTGGTATTCCAATACCTTTAAATATCTATCTACCATTAATATCACCTAGCCAATCATTAAGCATGTAAAAGTTTTTATTACTTGAAGAATCTCCACTATACTCTTCTTTATTATCAATAGAAATCGAATATCTTATTGAATCGATAGTATTAGAAACCTCTTTTTTATCAAAGTATTTAAGCAATCTAAATAAGTTATCTAAATCATCTTTAGTAATACTTATAATTTTTTCATCTATAGACATTTTTAATGTATTAGTATTAATCAATACTACTTTAAATCTATAGTTATCAAATATCATCATTATATTAATCATTCTACCACCTAATATAATTATAACAAAAAAATAGAGATTAAACTCTATTTTTTATTATTTATTTCATTTTTAATTAATGTAACAAAATCATCTTTTGAAACTGTAACTGTTTCTTCAGAACCGTATCTTCTAAATGAAACTTGTTCATTATCCTTTTCTTTATCACCTAAAATCAATGTTATAGGTATCTTTTTAATAACAGATTCTCTTAATCTATATCCTAATTTTTCATCTCTATCATCTACTTCTACTCTTATATCATTTTCTCTTAATAATTCTTCTATTTCTTTAGCATATCTTAAATGATATTCATTATTAACAGGAACTATATTAACTTGAACAGGTGCAAGCCATAAAGGTAATATACCTTTCTTTTCTTCAAGTAAGAATGACATAAATCTTTCTGATGATCCAAGAATTGCTCTATGAATAACAACTGGTCTTACTTTTTCTCCATTTTCATCAATATAAGTTAAATCAAATCTTTCTGGTAAAGAAAAATCTAATTGACATGTTGGAATTGTAATATCATGCCCTAAAGCAGTTTTAATTTGAATATCAATTTTAGGTCCATAGAAAGCAGCTTCTCCTTCTTCTTCATAATAATCTAGCTTTAATTCATCCATTATTTGTTTTAATTGAGATTCTGCAGTTTCCCACATTTCATCATTATCTATGTATTTTTCTTTTTCTTTACTTCTTTTTGATAATCTAAATCTAAATGAATCTTTAGAAAAACCAAAGTCATCTATATAAGTTTCAAATATTAATTTAATAACATTTCCAACTTCTTCTGCGATTTGATCTGGTCTTACAAATAAATGTGCATCATTTTGACATATTTCTCTAACTCTTTCTAATCCACATACTGCCCCACTAGCTTCATATCTAAATACATTTGCTATTTCACCTATTCTTACAGGTAAATCTCTATAAGAGTGATAATCATTTTTAAATATTAATGCATGATGAGGACAATTCATTGGTCTTAGAACTAAATCTTCATTATCAAGTTTCATTATTGGAAACATATCATCTTTATAGTGATCCCAGTGACCACTTATTTTATACATTTCTGTAGTCGCAAGTACTGGAGAATATACATGTTTATATCCTTGTTTTATTTCTTTATCTTGAATATATCTTTCTAAAATTCTTCTAATAGTAGCACCATTAGGTGTGAATAAAGGTAATCCTGCACCTACTAATTTATGTGTAAAGAATAAGTTTTGATCTTTACCTATTTTTCTATGATCTCTTTCTTTAGCTTCTTCTAATTCTTGTAAATGTGCTTCTAATTCTTCAGCACTTGGTAAACATACACCATATATTCTTTGAAGCATTTTATTCTTAGAATCACCTTTATAATAAGCTCCAGAGAATTTTAATAGTTTAAAGTTTTTACATTCTTTAACTGTATCAACATGTCCACCTCTACAAAGATCAGTAAAATCGCCTTGAGAATAACAAGTTATTACTTCATCTTCTGGCATATTATTAATTAAATCTATTTTATACGGATCATCTTTAAACATATCTAATGCTTCTTCTCTAGTTAATTCTCTTCTAACTATTCTTTTACCATCTTTAGCTAATTTTTTCATTTCTTTCTCTATAGCTGGTATATCTTCTTCAGAAATAACTTTATCTCCTAAATCAATATCATAATAGAATCCTTCTTCTATTACTGGTCCTACCCAGAACTTAGCATCTGGATATAAATGTTTTACTGCTTGCGCAAGTAAATGTGCACAACTATGATTTAAGTTGTGTAAGTATTCATCTTCCTTAAAATTAATCATTTTCTATTCCTCCTTTTTGAATAAAAAAAGATGATACCTAGACAAGGAGTCTAATGACGGTACCATCCTTTATTTAACTTAATTTAGATAACGGTTATTAACCGGAAGCTATTAACTTCTCTAAAGAGTAGTAACTACTTAATATGCCTGTTAGTATCTCACCACCACTAACTCTCTTTAAAGTATTGATTAAATAATCTCGTCTCTTTTTCGATTTACAAATAGATTTTAACATAAATATTTTATTATTTCAATTATTTTCTTTGATTTTTACTTATTAGCTTTAAATCATCAGTTAAATAATCTATTCTTTCCATAATACGTTTAGCCTTTAATTTATCCAAGCTATCGTTACTTTTACTTAGATGTATTTCTAATTCTTCTTTAGTTAAATTTGATGTAAAAAATGTTGGTAATTTATTATCCATTCTATATTGTAAGATAGGGCCAAGTATCTCATCTCTTGACCAATTAGATATTGATTCAGCACCAATATCATCTAATAATAATAAATCTGCTTTTCTAGCATAATCAAATTGTTCATCAAAATCACTATTAAAAGATGCTTTTAACACACGTAGAAATTCTGGATAATATATTAACGCTGCATTATATCCACATGATACTAATTCATTAATCATAGCTGATATAATATATGTTTTACCAGAACCAAAGTTTCCACTTAAATATAACCCTTTAAATGTTTTACCTTCTTTATAATTCTTTATAAATTTAGTAACCCATTTTATTAATTCTATTCTATTTTTATCATCAGTATATATTTCACTCATTTTAGCATTTCTTATAGATTTTGCAATTTCAAATCTATATCCATTTTTCATATAATCTATTTCTTCTAATTCTTTTTCTTTTTCTTTACATGCCTTATAAGTAAAATTTAATACTCCATCTACTATATAAGGAGTAAGTATAAAACCTGGTATTTCATTTAACAAGCAATTTTTATCTTTTTTGTAATTACTACTTTCTAAAGCAGCTTGTTTAAGTTTTGATGTGTATTTCATTAGTTCTTCATCAGGTAAATCCAACTTATCTATAATCTTTTTAAATTCAGGATCTTTTTTACATTCATTAAATTCTTTTATTAACACTGAATTATTAGTTTTAATATTCTTTATAGAATTTATACTTTTCATACTAACACCTCTAACTAAATTCCTTTAATAAATCTTTCATTTCTTCTTCTTCCTCAACAGATATTTCTTCTTTATCATAATTCTTATTAAACCAAGATGGAAGAACTGCTTCTTTATTATTTGATGTATTTTTTTTAGTTTTTTTCTTAGATTCTTTAAGTGCTTGATTCATCGCATCTTCCGCTGTTTCTATATTTAGTCTTTGCCACTGACTCGCAATAGTTAAGACAAAGTTCTTTGTTAATTTTTGGTTATTTACTCTTAAAACATAATCTATTAATACATTTATTACCGCTGGTTGTAAACCCATATCTATTCTTAAAGTCTCTATTAGTTTTAAATCTCTTTCATTAGGTTCTTTACCATTATTCTTACTTTTTAAGAAATTATAAGGGGATAAAGTTTCAAAAGAATAAATAATCTTCGCTCTTTTAGTATCTTTACCTATTGGTCCCCTTAAATATTCAGGTTGATTTTGATATATCAATGAAGGTAATTTACCATTATTTTGATATTGATAATAATTTCTTGCATTCTTTCTTAAATTAGTTTTATCAATCATTAATTTATCATTTAAAGATGATAAAATAATATTCTTTATTTCATCTATATCTAAATTATATATAAATGCCAAATCATTTATTAGTTGTTTATTATCTTTTGTAAATGTCTTTTCATTAATTGTTTCTTTTGGTATAGATGATATCAATAAATCGAAATCAATTTTATCTGTTATAGTTAATCCTAATTTAGTATTATTTCTAATATTTTGTATATTATTTTCAAATACTGTTAATGGTTCACTTTCATATACTTCACTAAATGATTTAGTTATATCTTCATAATCAGATAAGCTTATCTTTGGTATTTTAAAGTACCCCACTATTCTTTCATATTCTTTCTTTCCAACTGAATTATAAAGTACAATATTTAATACAGGATGTGAAAAAAATTCACTTGCATCAAGCGGAGAAAATAATTCATATATATAATTATTTGATTCTTCTTTTTCTTTATAAAACGTCTTTAATAATCCTACTGCCTCTAGCTTTTCTCTAGCCATCACTAATTCATTTAATGATAATCCAGTACTAGACATTAGATGATGATGAGTCTCTTCATTAGACATAAATTCATTTTTATCTAAATCCATCCAAAGAGTAAAAAATAAATTGCATGAAAAAGAACCTATGATTGGTTGATAAAGCATAGTTAATATTTTTCTAGTATGATCTGTTAAAATTGTTCTATTTATAACTACATATGTATCTGCAGGCAATATATTAACCATCTTATCACCATCCTTTATTTAATTATAAAATAAATCATAATAAAAAACAATGAATTATTTAACATTATTCATTGCTTTCATCATTTGATTAATTTGTTTTTGAGTTGGTGTTCTACC
>CAZJSD010000022.1:0-19099 GCA_964548815.1 uncultured Muribaculaceae bacterium | reverse complement strand
TGTAGTGAATATAATATCATAAATTTTTATACTTGACAAATCTTAGAATGTCACAGAAAAAATAATTCCATTTAGGAATTATTTATTTTCTTCTACTTTTTCTGGAGTTTTACTAGGTAACTTAATACCTTTAAATTTAAGAAATGCGATTAATCCACCTACTACCACAATTAATATAATAGACAGTACTGGCCTATATCTAAACCACGCAATTGCGATTACTACTAATGATATAGCTAATCCTACAACACCTGAGAATAAACCAGCTCCAAAATTAACTATACTTCCAATTACTGGAATCTTATCAGTAAATCTTTGAAGAGGACTAAATAATGATGCGATTCCTCCAATTACTAATAATGTTCCTAAGATTCTTAAAATCCATTTAAATGTTTTATTAGCATCTGTTTTTCTTTGTAGTAATTCTTTTCCTGTATAACTTCCTCTTACTATTTCAAATACATTATTTCCTTTTGATGCAGTATATGCTTTTATAGTATTACCACTTTGAACACCAAGTATACTTACTTCTCCATCAGTTGCGTATTCATAAGAAATTCTTAAATCTCCTATTTGTGGATCTGCTACATTTGCAGAGTTAGTAATATACTTTTCATTAATTACATATCCTTCAACTGTATTCTTATATTGTTCAGTTAATTTTTCATTATTATATTCCTTATTATAACTTAATGAATTAATTAATCTTTCTGGTAATTCAAACGCTCCTACTTTTACATTTGAAGTAACATATTCATCCTTTTCAATTAACATTGAAGATGGATTATCATAACCAGATTTCTTAAATTCTGATGAATCTATAACTTTGTCACTCCATTCTTTCTTATAAGAACATTTTTCCTTATTATCATCATCTGTTTCACAGCTTTCTTCCCATTGATACATTTCAACATTTCTTTTTAATTTAACTGCGTTTTGTGAAATGCCAAACTTTGAATCAGTTACTGCTGGTGAATTTGATAAATCAATTTTACCTGTTGTCGCAATTATTTTTCCTTCATATTGTGAATCAATTTTTTCACTTGATACATCTGTGTATCCCTTTAATGCTTCATTGATAGCGTTTTGTTCTTTAACAGTTCTTCCTTCATTTGTCCAAAGAATAAAAATACCAACAATGAATATTATAATTCCTCCTAAAAAACCTCCAGCTTTTTTAGTATTCCCATTTGTAGCCATAATTACCTCCTATCGCTAATTTTAGTATATTCTAAAATTGTAAAAAAAGCAATTGAAATGTAAAATAATTTACACAATTGCTTTTTTATTATACTACTGATTCTCTATTAAAACTTGTAACATCTGTTCCTATTTTATTATATAATTCTTTTACACTTAATTCTTTATTAATAATTGAAGATAATTCATTATCAGTAACTCCAACAAACTGAACAAATTTTACTTTTCCATTTGGAGTGTCAATAATATTAAAACTAGTATCTGGAATACTAATAAATCCTGTTATATTAGATTTATGTTTAGCATCAATTCCATCTTTTTGTCCAGTATACAAATATTCATATTCATTAAATACTTCACCTTGAGTAAATGTAATTCTCGCAATTTGTTGTAGAATTCCACAAATATTTTTAATCTCTAATTCCTCATCTTCATAATTATCTTTTTTTAATTTAAATGTAAATTCCATTCCATAACCACTAACTTCTTTATTATCAGTTTCTTTTTCATATAATTCAGATAACCCATAAGTTACAAAATGCCAATAATCCCCTCCATCATAAATACTTATTCCATCTAATGGATCATTTCCTCCAAGTTTCCATCTAATAATTGTTCCATAATGTTTAGGATTAAACTGAAATCTATATACTCTTTCACATTCTTCAGTAATTGCATCCCAACCTTCAGCTTTTATTTCTTCTCTTTCTTTATTTAAAAACGCCATACTATTCTCCTTTTAAAAAAATTATACATAAAAAGAGAACTTTCTACAAGCCCTTATCTATTATAATTCCAAATACCTAGTTGTCCTTTTACTTTAATAGGATCAATTACTTCCACATTATCTAATACCCAAGCATATCTACCAACTTCATATCTACCTGCGACAAAATTATTTGGATTTTTTTCTTTTTCTTCTTTAATAAATTCTTCAGTCATATAAATACAATCAACTAAATTACATTTACATATAATATATCCATATTGAAGTTCATCTTCATTATATAATTCAGATAATCCTTTTCTATTTTTTACTTCTTTAGTAAGTTTAGCTAATCCAGACTGAATATATAATTCTCCCCTATAATTAGTTTTCCAACTCCTAGTTTCTATATATTTAATCTTATTCTTAATTAAAGTCGCAAATGGTTCTTTTATAGTTAATACTTTCATATTTATTGATAATCCTTTCATTATAATTATATCATATTATGTAATAAAAAAGACGAACTATAATAGTTCGACTAATTATTACTATGGTACGCTGGTTATAATCGTTTGAAAATCATTTCAAAGGTTAATTTCTATATTTAGTATAACATATGTTTTAAGTGTTGACAAACATTCTTTTGAAATATATAATTAATTTAAATATGGCGAGATTGGTGAAGTGGTTAACACGGCAGATTGTGGCTCTGTTATGCAAGGGTTCGACTCCCTTATTTCGCCCCACTTATTATGACATTTGATGTCTTTTTTTTTGCAAAAAAAAGATGAATTACAAATCTTCATCTTTTATGGTCACTATTTTTTTATTTTTTAAACTTTTTGGAACATCAATAACTCTTTGATTTGAAGAACCTCTCCATTTTAATAATGGGCTATATAATTTAGGATTAAATTGACCATCTATAAGAACATCTATGTATTTTAATGCTTCCTGATCCTTAATTCCTTCATATAAAAAGCCTGTCCATGACCAAATTGTTTTATGTGGATATCTTTCTTTAAATGCTTTTGCAATTTGTTCAGTTGCTTTTATATTTTTTGGATGCATTGGTTCACCACCTAAAATAGATAAACCAACTATATATTCATGATCAGCTAGTTCGATTATTCTTCTGATGACATCCTCATCAAATTCTTTTCCACCATTAAAATCCCAAGTTTCTTTATTAAAACATTCTTCACATTTAAATTCACAGCCTTGAAGAAAGATAGATACTCTTATGCCTGGACCATTAGATATATCCATTTTTCTAATCTTGTTGTATCTCATATTAATTACCCTTTGTCATTTTCAAAACTTTATTATAATCATTAATAATCGAATCAATATTTATATCAAATTGTTCCCCAGTCTTCATATTCTTTAAAATTGCTGCACTTTTTTCTATTTCATTATCACCAACTATTAAAACAAATGGTGCATTTTGCTTATTTGCATATTTCATTAAATGTTTAAATCCTTTTTCTAAATAGCAAATATCTATTTTAATATTATTTTTTCTTAATTCATTTGTAAATTTATAAATATATTCTAAATTATCTGTCATAGGTAATACAACCAAATCACTTACAGAATTATTATCTTCATCTATGACTTTAGCTTCCTTTAATTGATAGAATAATCTTGTTAAACCAATTGATATACCAACACCAGGCAATTTTTTATCTGTATAATATGATGCTAAATCATCATATCTTCCACCTGAGCATACGCTCCCAATGTTTGGATATTCTTTCAATTGTGTTTCATAAACTGTGCCAGTATAATAATCTAATCCCCTAGCTATTGTCAAATCCACAGTATAGTAATCTGGATCAATATCCAAAGCCTTTAAATTATTTACAACAAACTCTAGTTCATCTACACCAGTTTTAAATGAATCATTTTCAACATTTAAATCTCTTAATTTTTCTATTTTTTCAAATGTATTTCCATCAATTGATATAAAATTCAATATTTTTTTAACAGAATCTTGATCAATATTTAAATCAAGTAATTCTTCTTCCACCTTATCAATTCCAATTTTTTCTAGTTTATCTATAATTCTTAAAATATCAGTTATTTTATCTGATTGATTTAAACTTTCAAAAAAACCAGTTAAAATTTTTCTATTATTTAACCTTATAACAAATGGACCAAAATCTAATTTTTTAAACAAATCATATATTATGCTTGGAATTTCTGCATCATATAGTATTGATAAAGATTCATTACCTATTACATCAATATCGCATTGATAAAATTCTCTAAATCTACCTTTTTGAGGTCTTTCTCCCCTATATACTTTACCTATTTGATATCTTTTAAAAGGAAAAGATAACTCATTAAATCTACTAGCAACATATTTTGCTAATGGAACAGTCAAATCAAATCTTAATGCTAAATCATTTTCACCTTTATTAAATCTATAAATTTGTTTTTCAGTTTCGCCGCCTGCTTTGGCTAATAAAACAGATGCTGATTCTATAACAGGCGTATCCAATGGATAAAATCCATAACTTGCATATACTTCTTCAATTGTTTTTTTAATTTTATTAAATAAAATTTGGTCTTGTGGCATTAATTCCATAAAACCCGATAATGTTCTTGGCTCAACTTTTTCAGCCATAATATCACTCCATTTCTATTTCTAAACTTACTCCTACCTCATTAACATCACTGCCTAATCTATTAATAAATTTAGATTTTGCAACCAATGATGTACAATGACATGGATATATATTTTTTATATTATTTTTTTCAAAATAATCAATTGTTTCTTTTAATCTTTCATCATCATATGTTAGATGAAATCCTCCTATAACTGCTACAACTCTATCATCATTACATACTTTTTTGGCATATTCTATTATGTTGCAAATACCACTATGAGAACAACCAGATATAACAAACAAACCATTTTTTCCTTTATAAACTAACGCAGAATCATCATAAAGATAATCATCTCTATATTCTCCGTCTATTTTAATTCTTCCCATTGAATATCTTTTTTCAAAAGATAATTCACTTGGAATTTCTCCTAAAAAAATTAAATTATCAGTTAAATTTATTGGATTTTTAGATGTTCTTATTTCAAAATATTCACCTAACAAATCTAAACTATATGGAGAACATATCATTTCACCATCCAACTTTTTTTTATTAAAAGCAAGTGGATGTGCATATAATAATATTCTTTTATCCCTAACATTATCTAAATAGTATTTTAATCCATTAGAATGGTCTTCGTGCCCATGTGAAATAGCAATAGCATCTATATTATCAACATTTATATTCATTTTTCTAGCATTTCTTATAAAGACATCTGAATATCCAGTATCAAAAAGTACTTTTTTGCCATCAACTTCAATATAATAACTAACTGCTGGTTCTCCTATATAATATTTATCATTTAATGTGTTATTATCCACAAGCACTACTAACTTCATAAGTCCTCCTTAAAAATTTAAAGCACATAAATTATAACATATTTAATTTTCTATTACAATAAAATCAAATTACAATGTTAATTCTTTTACATACTTTTTTACATTGTGATAATAATCATCATTATTTTTAATTTTTTCAACTGATATACCATTTTCTTTATCATATCTTGCAAATAAATCAACACCTGTATTTTTACAATATTCCTTTGCTTCTTCTAAAGATAAATCTTCACTTGTTATTAAGCTTACATCATATTTTTCTCTTAACTTTTTAGTTAAATCCATTAAAGTTTTATCTATTTTATCATTTGCGTATAACATAAATTTAGGATTTTCAATATCAATTGCTTTATCTAAGCCAAGTTCCTTCATTGCAACAATTATTCTCTCCATACCAAATGCCATTCCAACGGCTGGAATTTTTTTATTATTAAATGCCTCAACAAGATTGTCATATCTGCCACCACCTAATACTGCTCCTAATTTTAAATCATTGATTACTGCTTCTATAATAAAGCCAGTATAATAATCAGCTCCTCTTGCTAAAGTAAAGTCAATTTTAGTTTTATCAAGCACTGAATCTGGTATAAGTGAAGTTATTTCTCTTAATTCATCTACACCCTTTTTAGCATTTTCATTTCCCTGAAAATAATTGTCAATTTTATCTAAATTATCATTTATATCTTTTGAATTATTTGATATATCCACTAAGTCAATTATTATATTTATTACTTTTCCATTTATATTTCTTTTTTCTAAATCAGATCTGATACCTTCAGTTCCATTTTTTATAACTTTATCTGCATAATCAATTGCTCTTTGTATTTCTAAAGTATCTTCTTTATTCATTAAACCCGACTTTTCAGCAATAGCTTTAATTATTGCTCTATGATTTAATCTTATAGTAAAGTTTTCAAATCCTAATTCCTTTAAACCATCATAGGAAAGCATAACAAATTCAGCATCTGTTGCTAATGAATTACATCCAACAACATCTCCATCACATTGAATAAATTCTCTGAAATGTCCTTTATCAATTTCATCATCTCTATATGATTGTTGTAATTGATATCTTTTGTATGGCAATGAAATATCATCATGCATACTAACAACCCTTGCTAATGGAACAGTAGAATCATATTTTAAAACATAATTTTCATTATCCCTATCTTTTAAATTAAATAATAATTTTTCTCCTTCACCATGAAATCCATGGAAAACTTCAGCATTTTCAATTATAGGCGTATACAAAGACTCAAAACCATATTTTTTATAATTTTTTTGAATTTTTCCTAAAACATAATCACGTAATTTTGCCTCTCTTCCATAATAATCTGTTGTACCTTTTGGTATACTATTTAATTTTTCTAAATCTTTTCCCATTTTTTCCTCCCTCTTAGTTTTTTTAAAGAGATCCCTATAAACTCATAATGTTACTTTTCATTAAACTCAAGAATTTTTCTTCTCGCTTTTGTAGTATGTGTTTTATCTAGCCATTCTTTTCTTGGCCCAAATGATAGAGGGTCCGTTATTATTTTTACTCTATCTTTATTTTTAAGCTGATATTCAACTGGTACATATTCATCATTTACTATGGCTGCTACCATTGTATTGCCAAGTTCAGTATGAATTTTATATGCTAAATCTATTGGTGTTGATCCTAGTGGTAATTCCATTATATCTCCTCTTGGAGTGTATACATATATTTTTTTAGATTTTAATAATTCGTCTTTAACTTGATTTACAAAATCATCATTATCCACAAACATTTTGTCTATTTGCCTTAAAGATTTATAAAACTGGAATTCCTCTCTTAAATCTTTTTGCATTTCATCCCTTGCTTCACCTTTTTTTATATCCCAATATGTTGTTAAACCAAATGAGGCTACTTTATCCATATCAAATGTTCTTATTTGTGTTTGAACCAATCTATCATCTGGTGCGAATACTGTTGTATGAATTGATCTATACATATTTGTTTTGGGATTAAATATATAATCCTTAAATTTATCATTTATAGGATTATATTTTGAATGAATATTGCATAAAGTTAAGTAACAATTATCAATTGTATCAACCATTATTTTTAAAGATAATAAATCATGTATATCTGATATTTTATGTTCTTCTTCTAATCTTTTATATATACCATAAATATTTTTTGTTCTAACCTTTATATCATTTGGTATATTTTTATTATTTAAAATATGCTTAATTGTTCCAAGCATTTCTTCAAGACAAGGTTTACTTTCTTCTTCAAGTATTCTTACCTTTTCAGATAATTCTTTATATCTATCAGGCTTTAGATATTGTAAAGATATATCTTCTAATTCACTTTTAATTCTATAAGCACCAATATAATAAGCAAGTGGTACAAATATATCTAGTGTCTCTATAGAATTTTCTTTTTGTTTAAATTCATTTTTATATTCAAGTGTCCTCATATTATGAAGTCTATCTGCTAGTTTTATTATTACTATTCTTACATCATCCATAATACTTGTTATTATTTTTCTAGTGTTAGCATTTATTTGCTCTTGTTTTGATGAAAAATTCATTTTACTTATTTTAGTTACTCCATCAACTAGTTTTGCGATTTCCGGATTAAATTCATTTGATATTTCTTCTTTTGTTGTATTTGTATCTTCTAAAGTATCGTGAAGTAATCCTGCACAAATAGTATCTTGATCTGCATGCATTTCAGCAAGAATATATGCAACATTAAGTGGATGAATTATATAAGGTTCTCCACTTTGTCTTGTTTGACCTTCATGTAAATAATCAGCATAACTATATGCTTTTTTTACCATGTCAATCGCATCTGGATTATATTCTTTTATTTTGATTATTAAATCTTCTAATGTTAAAGTATTCATTTTTACCACCTCCAATAACGAAAAAAATGGCGTCTAAACACAAATTATGTTTAAACACCATTTTACATTTTAGTAGGGACACAAAAGCATAATAAAGATGTATTAATATTTAAATCTTTAATACAAATGAGAGATCTAATAAGTTTTATTAATAAACTTTTAATACGCATATATGTCACCCTTTTAAATAAATTTAATCTATTGTATCTCTATAAAACTAAAATGTCAAGTGCTTTTTCATTCTATATATTTTTCTATTAAGTCCATCATCAATATCCAATTTTTCCTTTATTAAATGCATACTAATCAACTCCTTTCAAAGCATATAAAAAAGGTTAATCGAAATTAACCTTTATATATGAAAAGTCGAAAAGTTCGACTAATTACTCTATGGTAGCGACGGAGGGGGTCGAACCCACGACCTTTCGGGTATGAACCGAACGCTCTAGCCAACTGAGCTACATCGCCATGAAAATTACATAAAAGATTATAACAAAATAAAAAAAAATATACAAGTATTTTGTATATTTTTTAATTATTTTCTCTTCTTTAATAAATCTCTAATTTCTTCTAAAAGAATAGCTTCATCAGATTTAACTACTTCTGGGGTTTCTTCTACTTTTTTCTTTTTACCTTTTTCCATCAACTTATTAACTCCTTTTAACATTAAGAATAAAACAAATGCCATTATTAAGAAATTAATAACTGATGTTACAAAATGTCCCCAGTTAAGAGATTGTCCACCCCAAATTTTAAGTTGACCTTTAACTTCTGCTCCACCAATAGAATTGATAATAGGATTAATAAAATCATCAGTTAATGCAGTTACAATTGTTGCAAATGCAGATCCAATGATTACACCTATTGCCATATCCATAACATTTCCTCTTAATATAAATGTCTTAAATTCTTCAATGAATCCTTTTCCCTTTCCTTTAACTTGTTCTAGTTTTTCTGGATCAATTTTTTTCATAACTTCCCTCCTAGAAATATAATATCACTAAAAAATAAAAAAAGATAGTAAAAAAATTACTATCTTATGAATTTAAAGATTCAGTTTCATATAAGTTTTTGTATATTTTATTTGTTTTTAGTAGTTCATCATGTGTTCCTTCACCTACTATTTTTCCACCTTCTACTACATATATAATATCAGCATCTATAATAGTAGATAATCTATGCGCAACTATAACTACTGTATGATCCTTTACTAGATTATCTATAGTTTTTTTAATATATTCTTGCGAATTATTATCAAGAGCAGATGTTGCTTCATCAAATAATATTACTCTTGTATCTTTTGTTAAAGTTCTCGCAATTGCGAGTCTTTGTTTTTGACCGCCAGAAAGGTTCACTCCGCCTTCCCCTAATAATGTATTATATTTTTTTGGTAATGATGAAATATATTCATCTAGATAAGCCATCTTGTTGTATTTTTTTATATCTTCCATCTTAATACTCTTATTAATTATTTTAAAATTATCTTTAATAGTTCTATTAAATATAAATGGTTCTTGTCTTATTATTGATATATTTTTTCTTAATGTTGTTTCATCTAAATCTTTTATATCTACTCCATCTAATTTTATAGAGCCTTCTTTAACATCAAATACTCTTGTTAGTAAATTAAATAGTGTTGATTTACCTTGACCTGATTTACCTACTATCGCAACTTTCTTATTTGGTTCTATTCTTAAATTAAAATTTTTAAGAATATTTTTTTCACCAGGATAACCAAACGTTACATTGTCAAATTCAATTACACCTTTAACTTTTCTTAAAGAAATATCTCCATATTTTTCATCTTCATATTTCTTATTTAATAATATTTCATTAATTCTTCCTAATGCCACAACAACCTTTTGATAAGTTTGATTTAAATCTGATAGATTATCCATCATGTACATATATCTATAAATATAATATGTCATAGCAATAAGGAATGTTAATGATATGTTTTGCTCATATAAAAGTATTGCACAAGTTGCGAATACTCCTACTTCCATTATTATTCTAAGTGATCTTATAAATATACTAAACTTACAGTATAAATCCATTTCATCAATAGATTTCTTTAATAGCAAGCTAATTATCTCTTTCATTTCAGTTAATAAATTTTTTCTAATTCCTAATGTCTTGATTTCTCTTACTCCTCTAATTGATTCATTAACTAAAGAAGTAAATTTATCTTGTTCTTTCTTTCTAGCAGAATGAGAATCTTTCATTTTAGGATTAAAATAATGTAAGATTAAGAATAATAATCCCATACATAATAGTATTTCTACACCAATAATCCACGAATTATAAAATATATAAAACAATAATAAAAATGCCGCAATTATATCACCAACAGCTATAACAAGTTTTCTAAATGTAAATGCTAATGCATCAGAATCAGTTGTAATCCTATTAATTATTTCACCAGAAGACATCTTTTCATAGGCATATGCAGGCATACTTAATGCCTTAGAATATGTTTCATAACCTATTTTTCTAGTTAATTTACTTTCTAGTTTAAGTAAACCATTTTCTGACAAATGATAAAATAGTGCATAAAATATTTGATATATAAAATATATACCAAGGAATATTAACGCTGCATTTAAATTAAATTTAGTTATTGACTCAATAGCAGAACCATTTAAATATCCCTCTAAAATAGAACCAGCACTCATTATAAATAATACCAAACAATAAAATACAAATTTCCATTTTTCTTCTTTTAATAGATTTAATATTGGTTTAAATTCCCTTATATTTTTCATATTATCACCTCTTTTATTCCATCAAAAAACTACTATTTCTAGTAGTTAGCAAGCAAAAACAGGAGCAAAAACACATTTACTCATCTTTTTCTTACTAACTAAATCAATTATAAAAAAATCAAAAACTTTTATTCTCATGTTTTCACTCCTTTCTCTTTAAATTCAAGTACATTTTAACAATAACGGTACTTAAAGTCAAGAAAAAACTAGTAATTAATTATTACTAGTTAATTTTTTATTTAATTATGATATAATTATTAATGGAGGCATAATATGAAATTATTTAAGAAAAAAGAAACAGAAAAGAAGAAGAAAAAACATCTATCAAAAAGAAAAAAAGAAAAATTAAGAATAGTAAAAAAAGAAGAAAAAGCGAAGAAAAAATTAGAAAGAAAAAATAAGGAATCTAAATTTGATTTAAAACCTTTCTTTGGTGGAATTGCAGTTGGAATCGCAAATATTATTCCTGGAGTATCAGGTGGAACAATGCTTGTGATATTTAATTTGTTTGAAAAATTAACTAACGCAATTAGTGATATATTTAAAAGAAAAACAGATACAAGAAAAGGAAGTATTATATTTGTATTAAAAGTATTAGTTGGCGCAGGAATTGGAATAGTTGCTTTTGCTAAGATATTAGGATTTACATTAGAACACTTAGAAGCAGAAACTACATTCTGGTTTATGGGATTAATATTATTTAGTGTTCCACTTATTGTAAAAAAAGAAATGGTTGGTCAAAAATTTAATATACCATTCTTCTTAATTGGAATTGTTATTATTGGAGTACTTGAATATTTTAATTTAACTGGTGTAGAAAATAGTGCTAGCTCTGATACTGGAATTATTAGTTATTTAATTTTAATTGGACTAGGATTAATTGGAGGCGCTAGTATGATATTCCCTGGAATATCTGGTTCTATGGTAATGTTAGTACTTGGTAAATATGAAATGATAAGAAGTTATATAGATCAAATTACTACGTTAGATATTAATATATTTATTAAATTAGGTGTATTTGGTATAGGAGCATTACTAGGAGTTGTATTAAGTTCTAAAGTTTTATCTTCACTACTAGAAAAACATAAAGGAAAAACAATAAGCTTAATATTAGGTTTTATAATAGCTAGTGCATTAATTCTTCCATTAAATTTAGAACAAGAAATTACATTTACTGCTGAAAAAATATGTGGACTTCTTGTTAGTTTCTTATTAGGTGGAATTATTATTTATTACTTAGATAAATTAGAAAATAAAAATTCGGAATAATCCGAATTTTTTTTAATATCCTAAATCTTTAATAATATTAGCTACTTCATTAGTATATTCAGCAGGTACTTTAGCGTATATCATAGTATTACCTTTTCTTGTTAAAACCATATAATAACCATTACTAGTCGCTCTAAACTTTTGAACATTTTGTGAATTAAATACTAACTTTCCTTTTGAAACACTTCCTAAACTAGATTCAAATGTATTTTTATTATTATCATATACTTCTATTGCATCTTTCTCCGTAGTAGTTTCAACAAATTCTATTTGATATTTATTATCATTATTTCTAGCAACATATACTTTTTCCATATACGATTCACTAGAATACTGACTTGTTACATCAGTAACATAATAACTTTTTCCTTCCATAATATTTTTAAACTCATTTGCAGTTATAGGTTTCTTATTAGTACATCCACTTAAAGAAATAACTGCGAAAAATAATACTAACGCTAATAATACTTTTTTTAATTTTTTCATACTTTCACTCCTATCTATTTATAACATAACAAATAGAAAATAATAATACAATAAAAAAAGAGTTATTTAACATACTAAACTGTCAAAAAACTCTTGAAAATTCTTTTGAATATTAGTAATTAATTCATTTAGTTTTTTTGATGATTTTATATACAATTCATAGTTTTTATTATTATTTAATTTTATATATAAATTATCTAGTTCTTGTTCTTTTATAGATACATCTATTTTTTTTGATTTTAATTTTACTATTTCTTTTTGTAATATAGTTATATCTTTTATTAAAGAATTAATCTCTTCATCTTTTTCTAACATATCATTATACTTTTTATATTCTTTATATTCTTTAGAATTAATAATTAATTCTTTTAACTCTTCTACTTCACTAATTATATTATTCATCTAAAACTCCATCTAAACTCCAAGTTTTAGCTTCAGTAATTTTTACATTAACTATTTTACCGATATAGTCTTTAGAACATTTTACATTAACTAATTTCATTGTATCAGTATAACCTGCGCACATTTCTTCATTCTTTTCTGATACACCTTCTAGTAGAACTGGCACAATAGTATTAACTATTTTTTCATTACTTTCTCTATAATATTTATTAATTAATTCATTTAATCTAGCAAGTCTGTTTTCTTTTTCTTTTAAAGATACATTATCTTCCATAGAAGCTGCTGGTGTATTTTCTCTAGGAGAATAAATAAATGTATAGGCTCCATCATATTTACACTCATTAACTACATCTAATGTTTCTTTAAAATCTTCTTCTGTTTCACCAGGGAAACCTACAATTATATCTGTAGTAATAGTAGCGTTCTTAACTTTATCCTTAATCTTATGAAATAATTCTAAATAACTTTCTTTTGTATAACGTCTACCCATTAGTTTTAATATTCTATCTGATCCAGATTGAACTGGCAAATGAATATATGGCATAACATTATCATATTTCGCAATAACATCTATCATATCATCATTAAAATCCCAAGGATGAGATGTTACAAACCTAATTCTTTCTATACCTGTTTTCGCAACTTCTTCTAGTAATTCTGCCATAGTAATATTTTCATCTAAATCTTTACCATAAGCATTAACATTTTGACCTAATAAAGTTACTTCTTTATATCCTAGTTTAATTAAATCATCTATTTCTTTTAATATATCTTCTTTTCTTCTACTTCTTTGTTTTCCTCTAGTAAAAGGGACTATACAATATGTACAAAATTTATCACAACCATACATAATATTAACAAATGCTTTATACATACTATCTCTTTTAACAGGTAAATTTTCAATAATATCCCCTTCTTTAGAGAATACTTCTATTACTTGTTCATTTTTATCTATGGCTTCACTTATTAATTTAGGTAAGTTTTGAATATTATGAGTACCAAAGACTACATCAACATATTTTTTCTTTCTCTCAAGTTCATTAACAACAGATACTTCCTGAGCCATACATCCACCAATAGCAAGTATTATATCAGGCCTTTTTTCTTTTAAATGTTGTACTCTTCCAACCATACCAAATACTTTGTTATGTGCATTTTCTCTAATTGCACATGTATTTAAAAGTATTAAATCTGCTTTTTCCATATTATCAGTTTCAGTAAATGACATATCTTCTAATATCGCCTTAATAGTTTCACTATCTCTAACATTAGCTTGACAACCATAAGTAATGATATGATATGTTTTACCAATACCTAACTTACTTAAATCATTATCCATGATATAAGCATCTGTTATTACTTTAACTTCTTCTTTAGTTCTTTTTCTAGCTTCTTGATAAGAAGGTTTTTTCTTTTCCATAAGTACCTCCAAACAACACACGTATTATATCATAAAAAAATAACTATTAAAATAGTTATTCATTTATATTAAATTTATTTGCGAGTAATCTTTTCATAACAATTTCTTTAGGTGTCCAAAAACTACACTCTAATATATATTTTTGATTTCTATTAAAGAAATACTTTGTTAGTACATAATCATTTATATTTTGTTTAATACCCTTTTCTTTAAATAGGAATGGACAAGTGAATAATTTACAAGCCATACATGTTTTCATAGTGCATTCACTATTGATTAGATATTTACACTTTCCTCTACCTTTCCATTCACAACAGCCATTTTTATGATTTGGATTTTCTTTTTTAAAACGAATACACACATCATTTTCAAACTCACAATAGTTTTCGTTTATTATTCTATCATCTAATGTTTTACATACTGTATCATAAATATAATTATATCTATCTTCTCTATCCTTTATATTTATCGCAGTTTTAATCATTTCTAAATCATCACTTTTTACATCATCATACTCTATTTCTAAAACTAAATTCTTTTTATCACATAATCTAATTAGTTTTTTTGTCTTACTAATTGTCTCATCTAAATTATCTTTATTTACGTATACTATTAATTTGTTATTATTAATTTTATAATCCATTTATTTCACCTGGTAATGTTATTGATGATGTATTATTAAAATCATGAAATTTAACATTTATTGTAATCTTAATTCCAAGTACTGAAAAATCAGAATTTATATATTCTATATTATTGTTATTATTTACAAATACTTGAATTGGTACTTTTTTACCAAGACTACTTAATACATTTAATTTACTATTTGCTTGCCATGCACTTTTAATCATACTAGAAAATGAATTCCCATTTACTACACCACTATATAATACCCCATCATCTGTTTTTTCTTTCTTTTGTATTATCATTTTATCAACCATTTTAAGCATAGGAACATCTTGAACTTCTTTTACTTCCTTTTTCCACTCATTACTATTATTAAAACTAGATATCAAATCAGACTTAGAATATGTTGCATTATTATTATAATCAATATATTCTTCTATATTAACAAAATTACTTGTAACATAGCAGTAACCTAATTTATTTACTCTATCCTCTTTACAATTTAGATTTATATCTGTTTTTGCTCCATAAAAACTTACACTAACTAATGAATCATATGAAAAATTATTCAAATTCTCTATCATATTTGTTTTTATTTTTATTAGAGAATCATCTACTTCTTCCTTTTTAAATGTTTTTACTAAAAATATAATTAATACTGTTAGTAAAACTACTCCTAAAACAATTAAAAAAATCCATTTTTTCTTTTTCATAATACCACCTACAAAAATTATAACAAAAAAAGAAGATTAAAATCAATCTTCTATTTATTACTTGGCACTAACTTTTCTTTTCCACCCATATAAGGTCTTAATGCTTCTGGAATTTTTACGCTTCCATCTTCTTCTAGATTATTTTCTAAAAACGCAATTAACATTCTAGGTGGCGTAATAACTGTATTATTTAATGTATGCGCTAAATATTTATTACCATCTTCATCTTTATATTTAATTCCTAATCTTCTTGCTTGAGCATCTGTTAAATTAGAACATGACCCTACTTCAAAATATGTTTTTTGACGAGGTGACCATGCTTCTACATCACATGATCTATATTTTAAATCTGCAAGATCTCCTGTACAACATACTAACTTTCTTACAGGAATATCTAATGTTCTAAATAGTTCTACTGTATAATTAAGCATTTTATCATACCAAGCTTCACTATCTTCAGGTTTACATATTACTATCATTTCTTGTTTTTCAAATTGATGTACTCTATAAACTCCTCTTTCTTCTATACCATGTGCCCCAACTTCTTTTCTAAAGCATGGTGAATAACTAGTCATTGTTATAGGTAATTCACTTTCTTTTAATATTTGTCCTTTAAACTTCGCAATCATACTATGTTCTGAAGTACCTATTAAATATAAATCTTCTCCTTCAATCTTATACATCATTGCTTCTTTTTCTTCAAAAGACATAACTCCATTAACCGCATCACTTCTTATCATGTATGGTGGAATTGCATAAGTAAATCCTTTATCAATCATAAAGTCTCTTGCATAAGAAAGTACAGCACTATGTAATCTTGCGATATCTCCCATTAAGTAATAGAATCCATTACCAGATACTCTAGCAGCAGCTTCTTTATCAATACCATTAAAGCTAGCCATAATATCCGCATGATATGGTATTTCATAATTAGGTACTACTGGTTCACCTATATGTTCTATATCTACATTCTTTGAATCATCTTCTCCAACAGGCACATCATCTGCGACTATATTTGGAATTAAATACATAATATCTTTAATTTCTGTACTTAATTTTTCTTCTTTTTCTTCTAGACCTTTTAATTCGTCATTAATCTTAGTAACACGTGTCTTTAAAGCTAATCCTTCTTCCTTTTTTCCTTCTCTCATTAAGGTACCAATATTATCACTAATATCATTTCTTTCTTTTCTAAAGTTATCAGCCTTTACTTTTACTTCTCTATATTCTTCATCTAATTTAATTACTTTATCAACTAATTCTAATTTATGATCTTGGAACTTTTTCTTTATATTCTCTTTTACCTTTTCAGGATTTTCTCTAACAAACTTTATATCTAACATTTTTTATCCTCCTTATATATCAATACTTTTTTTAACTCTTTTTCTTCTTTTTTTTGATGTTCAGAAATCATTATATTTACCATTCTTTCAATCTTTAATAATTCAACCATCTTTTTATATTCTGGTAATCTAGCTGAATATGAAACATACTTCTTATTACTATCCATATATCACCTATTTATTAACACTTTCTATTTTTACTTCTTCAAATCTATACTTTTCCTTAACATCAGGATATTTATGATGATCTACTTCTGACATAAACATATTATATGGTCTTAAATATACATCAAAATCACCATATAAACCTTTATAAATAACATACTTTTCTTTCGTTTCCGAGTGTATCCCTGTTCCTAATACTAAGTATACATCTCCTTTAAAATGTCTATAGACGCTTCCTACTTTTAATTTTCTCATATTACCTCCTAAAAAAGAAAAAAAGGATTAGTACCAAGGAGTGCATAAGCACGGTACCATCCTTTATTTAACTTAATTTAATAACGGTTTTAACCGGACATTATTAATGTCACTAATAGGTAGATTCATAAAATATCTATATTAACTTTCACCAACCGTTAATTCTCTAATAAATAGAATATTAAATTACTAATCCTATATCTTCGCTTTAAATAAATTTTATTACAAAAACAATTTGTAGTCAAGATTATTTTAACTTATTACCTATATATTTATAATCTGCCATTTTATAAGTTGAAATTAATTTATTATTCGTAGAATCAATTACTGCATATACTTTATCACCTATTTTTTCACAATTATTACAAGTTTGAATACTACCATTATAACCATATACTTTTATGTAATATGTTGGTGAGCCTATATCTCCGCCACTACTTGATTCACTATACTTATCCACAATATAAGACTCTGTTACAAACCAGTTCGTTGGTTTAAACAAATTAAAAAATCCACATATATATAATATTATACTAATTATTAATAAACCTATTCCTATGTAACATAATATATAATTATTATCATTTCTTTTTTTACTTATAATAAATTGAACTATGGTAAAAATAATTATAACTGCAATAACTGAATACACAATAATATTCACTATTATAGAAATATCATTTTGTATCATAGAATCTGTTAATTCTTTCATACTCCACCTCTATTATAAGTATAACACATTATAGAAAAAACTATTTAAAAAAATAGTATAAACTAATTATTTACACTATTTTTCATAATCACATGATGAACACTTTACTTTTTCATCTTTTTCTACAAGCATACTATTACATTCTGGACATTTTTCACCAACTGGTTTATCCCAATATGCTTCTTTACATTTAGGAAAATTAGAACATCCATAGAATACTTTTCCCTTTTTAGTTTTTCTTTCTACTATTTTATGACCGCATTTAATACAATCACATACTTCTTTTACTGGTGCCTTTTCTTTTTCTTCTTTTTTAATATATTTACATGTTGGGTAATTAGAGCACGCAACAAATTCTCCATATCTACCTTTTCTTATTACTAAATCATGTCCACATTCTGGACATACTTCTCCAGTTTTTTCTGGTTCTTTCTTATCCATATTTTCAAATGCATCCTTTACCATTGGTTCAAATTCTTTATAAAATTTATCAAGTAGTTCATTCCATATTACTGTACCTGTTGCGATATCATCTAAATCTTCCTCCATCTTAGCAGTATATTTTACATTTATCAAATCTTTAAAGAATTCTTGTAATTTTTCTGTTGTTTCTATACCTATTTCAGTTGGTATAAATTTTTTATCTTTTAATTTTACATAATCTCTATCTACTATTGTTGATATAGTAGTAGCATAAGTAGATGG
>CAZJSD010000021.1:0-19121 GCA_964548815.1 uncultured Muribaculaceae bacterium | reverse complement strand
AATCAATAATTAGCAACTTTATCAATTTACTAATCGATATTATACGTGTTATAATAATTTTGAGGTGTTAATATGAATAACTTTATAGAATACTTAAATGAAATAAATGATAATAGATCTATGTTAATGATACTAATGTGGGAAATAGATACAAAAATGCCTAAAGATTCAATAGATTATTATTCAGATATATATTCAAAATTAGAAAATAAAATATTTGAAATGACTACTTCAGATAAATATATTAAATTATTAGAAAGTGCAATCTCTTCTGATGAATTTAATAAATTAGAAGAACATAAAAAAATATACTTTTTGAATTTAAAAGAAGATTATGAAAAAACAAAAAGAATTCCAAAGGATTTCTATGAAGAATATACTAAACAAAGATTAAAATCTAGACAAGTATGGGCTGAAGCTAAAGAAAAGAATGACTATAGTATATTTAAACCGTATTTAGAAAAAGTAATTAATTTAACAAAAGAATTATATTCTTATATGTATCCAAATAGTAATAATCTATATGATAATATGTTATCTGAATTTGAAAAGGGCATTAAATCAAGTGATATAGATCCATTATTTGATGAATTGAAAAATGAAATAGTGCCTATTATAAAGAATTTAAAACCTGAAAAATTAGATAATATAAAAAGAGAATATTCAGAATCAGAATTATATGATATTTCAAAGTTTTTACTAGATTATATAGGATTTGATAATAATAAAGGTGCACTTGGTATTTATCCACATGGTTATACTATCAAGATGTCAAAAAATGATGTTAGAATAGCTTTTAATCATACAGATAATGTAGTGGATTTAGCATCTACAATTATTCATGAAGGTGGTCATGGTATATTTGAATTATATGCTGAAAAAGATTATGATGAATTAAATATGATAGATGTAAATTTAACTGCGTTACATGAAAGTCAATCTAGATTTTATGAAAATATATTAGGAAGAAATATAAATTTTTGGGTTCCTATATATGAAGAATTTAAGAAGAAAGCTAAATTAGATATTTCACTTGAAAAATTCATAAAATATTTTAATGATAGTAAAGTATCATTTATAAGAACAGAAGCAGATGAATTAACATATTGCCTTCATATTATTATTAGATATGAAATAGAAAAAGAAATATTCAATGGTAATATTGATTTAGATAAGTTACCTGAAATATGGAATAAAAAGTATAAAGATTATTTTGGCTTAGATGTAAAAAATGATAGAGAAGGAATACTTCAAGATATGCATTGGTCTGATGGTTCATTTGGGTATTTTCCAGATTATTTATTAGGTTCAATATTTGATGGAATGTTACTAGAAAGAATAAATGAAGAATTAGGAGATGTAGATACTTTATTAAGAAATGGTAAGATAAAAGAAATAACAAAATATTTAAATAATAATATACATATTTATGGAGGTTCTTATAATATTTTTGATACATCTAAAAGAGTATGTAAAAAAGAATTAAATGTAGGACCTTTAGTTAAATATTTTAAGAGAAAATATGATAGGAGTAATAATGAGTAGAGGAATAATTGATATTAAATTTGATAATGAACTAGTATCTTTATTTATACATAAGCCATATAATTTTAAAAAAGAAACAGTAAGTATAGAAGAAAGACAAAAACAATTTAAGGAAATAGAGAAAGAAACTAATAATAGTTTTGGTAGAATAGTGGGGACTGAACAAACTCATTCTAATAATGTTATAGTAATAGATGAAAATAATATTGATGAAGAATTTAGTGATGTAGATGGGTTAATAACAAATCTAAATGATGTTTCTTTAATTACTTATGTAGCGGATTGTCAGGGTATATTATTATATGATACAAATAAAAAGGTAATAGGTAATATACATTCTGGTTGGAAAGGTACTTTAACTAGAATTAGTACTAATGCGATTAATTTAATGATAAGTAAATTTAATTCTAACGTAGAAGATATTAAAGTATATATTTCACCATCTATACATAAATGCTGTTTTGAAGTAGATGAAGATCTAAAAAATCAATTTGAAAATGAATTTAAAGATATAGATTTAGAGGATATTTTTATTAAGGGAGAAATAAAAGAGGAAAAACAAAAATACTTTATTGATACTGTTGAAATTAATAAAAGAGTATTAATAAATTTAGGAATAAAAAAAGAGAATATAGAATCCTCAGAATTATGTTCTATGTGTAATAGTGAAATAATACATTCATATAGAAAAGATAAACCAAATGATGGCAGAAATATATTATTAATAAAAAAAACAATTAATTAGTTGTTTTCTTTTTTTAATAAACTAAGAGCTAATTTATTAATTCTTTTATCTTTTTCTGATTTTATAGCAGTATTTTCATTATTCTTTCTATATAATGAAATATCATAATCAATCATAGTTTCTAGATTATCAATACTAACCCCATCATCTATAACATTTTGAAATTCTTCTTTTTTATCTATACATTTATCAAAAAAAGTTTCTTTTAACTCATCATATTCTTCAAAGTTATATACTTTTGCTCTTAAAAAATCAAGAGCTAATTTAGCTAATCTAAAGTCATATTCATTATTAATAAAACTTTGTTTAGTATTTTCGTTAGCGTCATAATCATTCATTATCATTTCTTCAATATTATTTAAACTAACACCTTGATTATAACTATCACTCATATTTTTATAAAATTCTAATACTCTAAATTCATTATTTAATTTCATCTTATTATCCCTTCTTCAAGTTCTATATAATAACATCTATATATTATATTGTCAAATTATAGATACTTGTTTATAACAATAACATAATTATCTTTTTTAGTCGTATTTATAACTTTATCAAATTTATATTTACCATATTTTCTTATAGAAAAAATATCTCCTTCTTTTAGTTTATAATCATTTTTTCTTAATAATTCATGATTTAGATATATTTCTCTATTTTTAATTTTATCACTTATACTATCTCTATTAGTATGTATTAATCTAGAAATAACTGTATCTATTCTTAAACTAGTTACAATTAATTCTATTTTTTCATATTTTCTTTCATAATCTTTTAAGTATTCTAAATCAATTTTATTTAATGTTATATTATAATTACCAACTTTATTAAAATTAGAAATAAAATAATCTTCAATCAAATTTTCAATAAAAATATAATAATGATTATTATTGATTATAATATCACCAAACATTGATTCATCTATATCTAGATTAAATATACTTCCCATTATTTCTTGATGTCTTAAATTATTATTTGTTACTATTTCATATAATGATATATCAGGTTCTTTTTTATTATAAAATATTATTTTTTCTGCATCTTTAGTGGGCATATATATTTTATATTGGTTTTTATTAAGTTTTCCCTTTAATTCCATTACATCTACTGGATTTAAAAAGAAAGTAGGTTCACCATTTATTATTCTGTCATATGATTTTTGTATCTTATACATTTTATAACATATCCTTTTTCTTTAACCATATTGCTACAATAATAGATAATATAATTGAACCTATAAATATACTAATTGCTGAATATTCACTTATTCCAATAAAACCAAATTTTACGTTCATTCCTAGGAAAGAAGATATGATTGTAGGTATAGAAAGTACAATAGTCATACCCGCTAAAAACTTCATAACATTGTTAAGATTATTAGATACTATTGTGGCATATGTATCAGTAATAGATGATAAGATATCTCTATATATTGTGGCCATATCAATCGCTTGGTTCATTTCAACAACCGCATCATCTAATAAATCTGAATCTCCTTCATATAAAGATATAACATTTCCTCTTTTTAATCTATCTAAAACAGCTTTGTTTTCTTTTAGTGAAGTAATAAAGTATACTAGTGTTTTTTCTATTCCTAATAAATCTATTAAATCTTCATTTTCAGTAGATTTTTTTAATACTTCTTCTTTGTCATCAATTCCTTTATTAATTATTTTTAGTATTCTTAAATATTTATTGATAGTTTTAATTAATATTTGAATAACAAATCTTGTTTTTTTAGCGGTTCTAAAATCATGTACAATATTCTTTTTGAAATCATCTAATATATCTATTTTTCTAGTTGAAACAGTAATTATATAATTACTTTTAGTTATGATAATACCTAATGGGTGAGTAATATATTCTTTTTCTTCTGTTATTAAAGGTGTATCTATAACTATTAAAGTAGCTTTATCATCAACTTCAATTCTTGGTAGTTCATCAGCGTCAAGCATCTTATTAATTAAATCTTTATCTATGTCTGTTCTTTCAACAACTCTATTAATTTCTTCCCTAGTTGGATTATTAAGATCAATCCAAGAATCTTGACTCATTCTTTTTATCTTTTTAATCTTCTTTTCATACATTGTAGTCTTATATATTTTAAGCATTATCTCACTCCCTTTTTCCCGGAGTTATTATATCATATAGTTATATTTTTTTAAACAAAAGATTGACAAATAATTTTTTACATGTATAATCTATAAATGAGTGAGGAGATATAAGCATTAGTGAGCTATCTCGGGATAAAACCTACACGCAGGACGCGGAGTCGCTTAAAATTATTAAGTTGATTTCGTGTTTTTCTTCGCCAAATGCGAATAAACTTATAGTAAGGAGGAAAATATTAATATGACAACAAATGATTTAAAGTTGTATGTCTATGATTCAGATGATTATGATGATTTGACAATTGAAGAACAAAAAAGATTAGATATTGAAATGGCAAAAAGTATTTCAAGAAAAGAATGTAGTGATAGAAATATTAATGTAAGTTTAATTGCGTATAACGAATTAGGAAAGTTAGGTTTTAAAGATGGATTACCTACATATTATTTATCAAAATTAATTGAAAGTCTTTATCATGAAAGAAAAGAATTTGATTCATCAAATTATTTTGATTTAAGTATGGAGGATAATGAACATTATAAAGAATTATTTGAAAATTATGATATTAAAGATGAGAAATTCTATAGAGCGATGGTCGCAACAGCAATTGGTAATTCAAGTTGTGAGATTAAGAATATTAATGACTTAGCTTATATAGTAGTATCAGATGTTTCAAAAGAAATAAGTCAAAAAACAATGAAATTAGCGTAAATAAACTAAGAAAAGTTAATATGTTTTATCATATTAACTTTTTTATATGTTAAAATAAGAGAAGAATAGGGAGGTTATAGTATGGCTGTAATAGAAGTAAAAAAATTATGTAAAACTTTTAAAACAAAAGAAAAAGAAAAAGGGTTACTAGGTAGTATAAAAGCTATTTTTAAACCTAAATATAAAACAAAAAAAGCAGTAAACAATATTTCATTTGAAGTAGAAAAGGGCGAAGTACTTGCTTTTATTGGACCTAATGGTGCAGGAAAGTCTACAACAATTAAAATGCTTACAGGTATTTTGTATCCTGATAAAGGAAGGGTTAGTATTCTTGGTTTTGATCCTACTAAAGATAGAAAAAAATTATCATATGAGATTTCTTCAGTTATTGGTCAAAAAGAACAATTATGGATGCATTTAACACCATATGATAATTTTAAATTTATAGGAACTATGTATGATATACCTGATAAAGTAGTAGAGAAAAAGATACAAGAATTTATTGATGTATTTGATTTAAGTGATTTTATTAATACACCAGTAAGAGGTCTATCACTAGGGCAAAGAATAAGATGTGAAATTGTCGCAGCGCTTATTAATGAACCAAAAATATTGTTCTTAGATGAACCTACTATTGGATTAGATCCTGTTGTTAAAGAGAATATTAGAACATTAATAAAAAGACTTAATAAGGAATATAAGACTACTATATTTTTAACAAGTCACGATATTTCTGATATTGAAAAATTATGTAAAAGAGTAATAGTAGTTAATGATGGAACAATTGTTATGGATACAACTATGGAAAAATTAAAATACCATTATTTAAATAAAAAAATAATTGAAGTTAAAATGAGCGAAGCAGTTAATTTAGATGATGAAGATGGTATTACTATTTTAAAAGATAAAGGTTATAATTTAAAACTTGAAGTAGATACTTCTAAAAAGAATATAAAAGATGTACTTAGTTTATTAAATCAAGATAATATTATAGATATTAACATATCTAATATACCATTAGAAGATATTATTAGTTCTATTTATAAGAAGGAGAAAAAATGAAAAAGTATTTATACATTTTTAAGTACACTTTTATAGATGAATTATCTTATTTTTCAAAAATAGTATTTAGAGTTTTATCATATTTCTTACACATATTTGTATTTTATTGTGTATGGGATTATGTATATGATGGGACTAATACAATTGGTGGTTTTACTATAAATCAGATGATGTGGTATTTAATAATTGCGGAATTATTTATGATGGGTGTAAGTAGAGTAGCTAGAGAAAGACCTATTGAGGATATTAAATCTGGATCTATTACTTATATCATGAATAAACCATATAGTTACATAGGTTATATATTTACAACTTATTTAGCAGAGGGATTAGTAAGATTAGTTATTATGATACCTGTATCTATAGTTTTTGGATTTATATTTGTAGGATCACTAGAAACATTTCAAATAAAGTATTCAATTATAATGATTATATCTTTTATAATGGCATACTCAATTAATGGATTAATACAATTGTTAATATCATTATTTGCATTTTTTATGGAAGATGCAGGACCTTTACATTGGTTATATAGTAAACTTATTTTGATATTTGGTGTATTCTTTCCAATTGATATGATGCCAAAAGTATTACAAGGAATATTAAAATATACACCAGCATATGTAGTTACGTATGGACCAACTAAATTAATTGTTAATTTTAATTTAATGGATGCTGCTTACATATTACTTGCGCAAGTGATATATTTAGTAGTAGTTTTAATATTAGTAAATTTCGTATATAGAAGGGGAGTGAAAAAATTAAATGTTAATGGAGGCTAAAAGTAATATAAAGTATATATTATTATCAATTAAATATAATGTACAAAGAGAAATGTTAAATAGAGGATCATTTATAACTAACGTATTACTTATGATGTTAAATAATGCTTCTATTGTTATTCAATGGTTAGTATTTTTCTCATTAAAATCTGATTTTGGTGGATATACATTTGAAGACCAAATGCTTGCTGTTGCACTTTGTACAGTTACATATGGGATGACATTTTTATTCTTTGCAGGTGTTGGTTATATATCAAAATATATTGAACAAGGCGCACTTGATAAATATCTAACTAAACCAAAAAGTCCTTTAATAGGAGTATTAACTTCTAAAACTCAGATTTCAGCATTAGGAGATTTACTATTTGGATTAGTAATATTCTTTATATACTATCATAATATTGTTCAGTTTTTATTATTTATAGTATGTGCTTTCTTTTCATTTTTAATAATGCTTTCATTCTTTATTATTGTAAATAGTATAACATTCTGGTTTATAAGATTCGCTGACACAAAACAGGCAATTACTGATTCATATATTAGTTTCAGTTTATATCCTTATACAGTATTTGGTAAAGTAGTAACAGTATTAATGCATACAATTATTCCTGTTGGATTTGCAATTTATTTACCAGTAACATTATTTCAAGATTTTAACGTTACTAAATTATTAATACTAATAGTATTTGCAATACTTAATATGTCATTTGCGGTATTTCTATTTAACAGAGGATTAAAAAGATATACAAGTAGTAATATGGCTGTAGTAAATATATAGGAGGCATTATGATAAAAGAATTATTAAAAGAAGATTTAAATGATGAGTTTTTTAAAGTTTATTATGAAGGATTTCTATATCATTATAAACATAGAAAAGATATTTTTAAATATAGAACTATAGATGAATTAAAAGAATATGTTTTTAAACAGTTAGAACAAGGTATAAAGTTTATTGGATATTATAAAGAAGATGAGTTGCTAGGATATTATTCATATGAAATAAAAGAAAAATTAACAAGATATATTTGGATAGATGAATTAGTTGTTAAAGAAGAATATAGAGGTCAAGGATATGGCACTATTCTTATGAATAATGTTAAAGAAATAAGGGATAAAGAAAATGCATCTAGAATAGAATTAAACTGTTGGTCTTTTAATGAAAAAGCAATTAATCTATATAAAAAAATAGGATATACAGAGCAAAGAGTTATATTAGAATTAAAGGAGGAATAATTATGGCAAATTTAATGATTGTATGTGGACCTCAAGCAGTAGGTAAAATGACTGTTGCGAAAGCTATAAAAGAAAAAATAGGGTACGCTGTTTCAACTAATCATGATTCACTAGAAGTACCTGCTAGAATATTTGGTTGGGGGACACCTTCTTTTAAAGAAATGAGAAACATGATGAGAAAAGAAATATTTGATTTATCAATAAAAAATGATGTTGATCTTATATTTACTTATATCGTAGATTTTAATGATGAAAATGATGTTAAATATGTTAAGGATTTAAAAGAAAAATATGAAAAAACAGGTGGAAAGTTTTATTTTGTAGAACTAGAAACTGATTTAGAAGAAAGATTAAAAAGAAATGTTACTGAAGAAAGATTATTAGAAAAACCTACTAAGAGAGATATAGAAAGAAGTAATAAAGAATTAGTAGATTCTATGGATAAGTATAGAATGAATTCTAATGAAGGTGAATTAGATTTTGAAAACTATATAAGAATAGATAATACAAATCTTTCACCAGAAGAAGTAGCAGATAAAGTAATAAAAAAATTTAAATTTTAAAGAAGTGATAATGATGATAATTAGAGATAAAAAGTATGAAGATATAGAGGAATATATTTTGCTCGTTAATGATGTTTGGAACGATACTTATAGAGGCATAGTAGATGATTCGTTTTTAGATAATATGAAAAATACTACTGAAGAGAGAATCAAAAGAGGAAAAGAAAAGTTTAATGAAAATATTAAAGATACATTCCTGTTAGAAGATAATGGAAAAATAATAGGATATACTTCAGCAGAAAAATCTAGAGATGAAGACTATCCAAATTCAGGTGAAGTATCTAGCTTATATTTAAGAAAAAAATATCAAGGAAAAGGGTTAGGCAAAGAACTATATAATTATTCATTAAATAAATTAAAAGAATTAGGATTTAAAGATTACATTATAGGTTGTTTAGATAAAAATCCTACAAATGAATTTTATAAACATATGGGTGGAAAATATTATAAAAGTAAAATGATAAAAATAGGAGATAAAGAATACAAAGAAAACTATTATTATTTTTAGATGAGGTGAATAACATGAAATTTGAATATTATAATCCTGGAGAAGTAGTATGTACTGTTAGATCTATAAGTAAATTACTTAATAAAGATTATAGGATAGTAGAAAAAGAATTATTAGAATTGGCGAAGTCTTTAGGATATGATTCTTATAATGAAATAGAAGTATTTGAAAAATATCTATATGAAAATGGATTTGTAGATACTAAAAAAGAGTATAAAGAAAGAATAAAAGAACTATCTTTTGATGGAGAAAATGAAGTATTTTGTTATGACAAAAAAGATTTTTATCATTTAGTTGCGATTATTGATAATGTGATGTATGATAAAGATGAAAAGAACAAAGAATTATTTGTTATAAAAATATATAAAAAGAGGTAATAATATGCATTATAAGAAATTAGAGGGAGAAAGAATTTACTTATCACCAATGATATTAGAGGATGTAGAATTATATACTAAATGGCTTAATGATAGGAAAGTTACAGATGGTATACACGCTACAGGTAAATTAATGAATGAAGTAGCAGAAAAAGATTGGGTACAAAAGTGTCTTGAAAGAGAAGAATATACCTTTAGTATAATTTTAAAAGAAAATGATGAGTTAATTGGAAACTGTGGAATAATGAATTACAATGGAAGAGATGGAAAATGTACATTAGGTATATTTATTGGTGATGAAGAAAATAGAAATAAGGGTCTAGGAAAAGAAACTATTGAATTATTATTAGATTATGGTTTTAATGTATTAAGATGTCATAATATTGATTTAGGAGTATTTTCATTTAACGAAAGAGCAATTGCTTGTTATAAGAAAATAGGATTTAAAGAATATGGAAGAAGACATGAATGTTATTTTTTAGATGGAAAATGGCATGATGAAATTCATATGGAAATACTTGAATATGACTATAGAAATACTAGATTAGAAAAAGCATAAAAAGGACTTTACTCAAGTCCTTTTTTATGTTAACATTTAGTTAGATGCACTTAATCGTTGGAAGTTAGGTGTACCTGTTTTTTGTTAGTACACTTAAAACTTCAAATAAAAGAGGTGTTAAGTGTACTGTTTTTTATTTAATTAATGAATAAAATGTATACTAATAACATTACTATTATTAGTATTAGTAGAGTAATTATGTTGAAAAATCTTTCGTCTTTTCTAGTCATAATACTCACCTCCTTAAAGGAGGTACACCTAACACTGATTAAATGCATCCAATAATAATATTAGACATCAATATATAAAATTCCTCTAAATAATAGAAAAAAGTGAAACTAATTTCACTTTTTATAATATATATCAATATCTACATCACCATTAATTCCATCAATTATTCCATCACTTGCGATTTGCCACATATCATATTCTCCTTCATAACTAGATGTATCATAGTAATTAGGAACATAATGGGCAAGCCATACAGGATACTTTTTATTTTCCCATGCTTTTTCTAGATATAGTTTACTTCCATAAAGCATTACATCATATCCATCTTTATGTACTTCTTCATAAAATTTATCAACATAATTCATTAAATCATATTTATTTAGTTTATACTCTTGTATTTCATCCCAACTTTCAAAGTCATATGCGATAGGGAAATCTAATTTTGTTTTATGAAGTTCTTTTCTTACAAATTTGGCTTGATTTATAACTTCTTTTTCTGAAGAAGCAGAAGTATAAACGTATACACCAACTTTTAATCCTGCTTTTTTTGCTTTTAATATGTTTTTCTTATAGTATGAATCTAATCCTATTTCATCTTTTGGTCCATTACTTACAGCCATTCTCAGAATAACAAATTCAGCACCTGCATTTTTAACTTTATTAAAGTCAATATCTCCTTGCCATCTAGAAACATCTATTCCAATCATAGTGTTTTCTTTTTTATGAGCATTTTTAACATCAGTAAACTTAATGCCATTATCTTCAATTTTTTCTTTTTCCTCTTCAAAGAATTCATCATCATAATAATCTTGTTCTTCTATATCATCAGGATCATTGACACTTAGATTAAATGATTCGATAGTAGTATTATTAGAATTATCTTTAAATACATAATTTAAACTATAATTACCTTTTTTAGATAAATCGTATTCTCCATCAACAGAACATTTTACTTTTCTATCATAATTATCTATATATTTAGTATTACTGCAAAAATCAATTTCCTCATTAATATTACTAACATAATCTAATTTCGCTGTTATCAAAGTAGGAGGAGTAGTATCTAGTACTTCATATTCTACTTTTAATTTATGTTTGAATAATTTATATTTATATTCAATTATTGCTTCTTGTTTTCCTAATTTTTTAGTATTTATTTCTTCATTATTATTTAGTATTTCTACATTTTTCTTTTCAATTAAATCCTTTATTTTATGTTTACTATATACTTCATATGTTTTATTCTTTGTTTTTAATAAAACATTTTTAGGTTTTTTATATTCATCATATAGTGAGCAACCAGTTAGTAGAAATATAATAATAAATATAATTATATACTTTTTCATTATATCACCTAGCTTAATTATATATTAAAAGTAAGAATATGTAAATTAAACATTGATTAAGTATTTTTTTTATGTTAAAATTACTTTTAGATTATATAATAGTCAGGGGGAGAGAGAATGACAAAAGATGAATTAACTCAATATGAAGAAAATTTATCAAAACTTACTGAAGATGAACAAAGAAAAAGAAATGTTTATCTTAAAAGAATACTAGATGGTAAAATTGAGGGACCAATTACTGGTTATCCATCAATAGATAAACCTTGGTTAAAGTGGCATAATAAAGAAAACTTATTATTAGATTACGATAGAACAAATATATGTGACTATTTTTTTAAAATGGCACCTGATGATAAAGTTTTATTAGAATACTATGGAAAAAAATATAAGAAAAATGACATTAAAAATAAGGTAAATAGATATATATCTATGTTTGGAAATATGGGGATTAAAGAAGGATCTACTGTATCTTTTATTATGCTTGATGTTCCAGAAATATTATTTATGTGGCTTGCTTTAGCAAAAATGGGTGCAATATGTAATGTTATCAAATTTGATGAAGGGGCTGAAAGAATCAAATTAATGAATGAAATAGGAAATTCTGATTATATGTTTATTTCTGAAGTTCCATTTATAGTAGATAATACTTTAAAGAGCATTGAATTAGGAAATAAAGTAAAAGAAGTAATTACTGTTCCTGTTACAAATGAATTATCAATAAAAAATACTTTAGGTATGCTTTACTCAGAAGGTACAAAAGGTAAAGAAACTAATAAAGAAAAATTAGAATCTATTAAAAAGTTTTTAAATGAATTTAAAGAAAATAATTCTAATATGAAGAAAAAGATAGAATCATGTGACAAATTTTTGACATATAATGATTTTGAAAAAAAATATCATTTTAGATTTACAGATAAAAGAGTACCTGTTGTTAAAAGAGCGAAAGATAATGTTACAATGATAGTTTATACTGGTGGGACAACTGGAGCCCCTAAAGGGTGTGAATTAACAAATGAGAATATAATAGCTAGCACTCATACATTGAAGTATAGTGAAGTAGGCTTTGATGAAGGGAAAACTTCTTTAAATATTCTTCCTCCAGGACCATCATATTGGATTCATGCAGTATATGGATTAATATGCTGTGGAGTAAGTGTAAATTTAATATCTAATTTTACATTAGATGAATATCCTTCATTAATAAAAAAATATAAACCTAATATATTTATGTCAGGTCCAATATTATTAAAGGGCATTGTAGATCAAGACATACTTGATGATGCTTCATTTGTAACAGGCCCAATGTCTGGTGGAGATAAATTACATTTATCTGAAGAAGAAAGAATTAACAATTATTTTAAGAGTAAGAATAGTGATGCTAAAGTTATGCAAGGATATGGAGAAAGTGAGTCTTGTGGAGCTGCATCCGTATGCAAACAAAATGCATATAAAATTGGAAGTGTTGGAGAACCTTTAATAGGAATTGATGTTGCGGCTTTTGATTATGCTTCTTATGAAGATTTTATGGAAAATGGTGTTAAAGAAAAGAAATATAATGAAATAGGTGAATTATGTATAACAGGTCCAACATTAATGAAAGGTTATAGAAATAATCCAGAAGAAACTAGTAGAGTTTTAAGAAAACATGAAGATGGACGAGTATGGCTTCATACTGATGATTTAGGTTACATAGATGAACAAGGAAGAATATTTCATTGTGGAAGAGCAAAAAGAATGCTTACTAGAAGTGGAGCAAAGGTATGGTTATCTCATCTAGAAGATATAATAAAACAACATGATAATGTATTTGATTGTTGTTGTGTAAAGATGGATGATGAAATGGAAAGAGAAGTACCTGTTGCGCATTTAGTTTTAAAAGATACAACACGCGCTGAAGATACAATTAAAGAGATTCAAGAATTAATAAAAAATGTTGAACCTCTAACATATCTTCCTAAATATTTTGTTATTAGAAATGAATTATTAGTTACTAAAGTAAACAACAAAATAGATTTTAAATCATTAGAAGAAGAAAACATATTAGATAATAATAAATATGATATAGATAAGAATTTAATTAAAACAAAGAATTTAGTTTTAAAAAATAATTAATAAAAAGTTGAAAAAAATCAACTTTTTTATTTTTATATGATATAATTATGATAGGTGATAGTATGTATAGTATTTCATTTACTATAGTCAGTTTAGCATTTAATATTTTGCTAATGCATATTTATTTTTCTAAAAGAAGAGTTAATATATTTGAAAATAAGTTTTATAATGGGTTAATAATATCATCATTTTTTAGTGCTGTAACAGAAATAGTTAGCTTTATTTTAGTACAAATGGGAAATACATCTGATTCAATTGCATATATATTAGTTATAAAAGTATTATTTGTTTTTTTCTTAATTTGGGTTTCTCTTTTGATGCTTTATTTTGTTGCAATTGGAAGAAGATATAGTAAGAAAGATACAAATATAGTTACTTATATTTCAGCGGTTGCTTTTTTCATTAACTTATTTATTATTCTATTACCACTTAACATAAAAACGGAAAACGGTTTATTAATTCCAGAAGGTTTATGTGTTAATGCAATATTTATAGTTGCATCTACTTATATTGTAATCATGTTCGTATCGTTAATAAGAAATAGAAAATTTATTAGAAAAAAAGAATATATTCCGTTATATTTAATTATATTTTTATTTATAATATGTGTTGTAGTACAAAAGCTATTTCCAGATTTATTCTTGGTAAATACAATTTTTAACTTTATAACATTCGTTATGTTTTTTACGATTGAAAATCCAGACTTAGCTATGCTTGAAGAATTAAATATAGCTAAAGATCAAGCAGAAAAAGCTAATAGAGCAAAATCAGATTTCTTATCTAGTATGTCTCATGAAATAAGAACACCACTTAATGCTATTGCTGGATTATCAGAAGATATATTAACATATAAAAGTAAGGTTCCAAAACAAGTTAAAGAAGATTCAGAAGATATTATTGAGGCATCTAATACATTACTTGAAATAGTTGGTAATATATTAGATATAAGTAAAATTGAAAGTAATAAATTAGATTTAGTTGAGGCACCATATGATTTTGTAAAAGAAATGAATACACTTGTAAAAATTAATAAAACAAGAATAGGAAAAAAACATATTGACTTAGTTGTGGATATTGCGGAAGATGTTCCATATGAATTAATTGGAGATAAAGTTCATGTTAAGGAAATAGTTAATAATTTATTATCAAATGCAGTTAAATATACTGATGAAGGTACAGTAACATTTAGAGTTAAATGTATTAATAAAGAAAAGAAGAGTCATTTAATAATTAGTGTTGAAGATACAGGTAGAGGAATCAAGAAAGAATCTATAGGAAGATTATTTGATAAATTTGATAGGTTAGATGTAGAAAGAAATACAACTATAGAAGGAACAGGTTTGGGTCTAGCTATTACTAAAAAATTAGTAGAAATGATGGGTGGAAAAATTAATGTAAGTTCTACTTTTGGAAAAGGTTCTATATTTGTAGTTAATTTAAATCAAAAAATTAGTAAAAAGAGTAAGCCTATTGAAAAAACAAACTCTAAGAAAGAGGAATCTAAGATTGATTATAAGAATAAAACTATATTAGTGGTTGATGATAATGAATTAAATATAAAAGTAGCGAATAGAGCTTTATCTGATTTAGGTGTTAATATAGATGAGGTTACTAGTGGTAAAGACGCTATTGAAAAGGTTAAAAAAGGCAGATATGATATTATATTATTAGATATTATGATGCCTGAGATGAATGGTGAAGAAACATTAGAAGAATTAAAGAAAATTAAAGACTTTGATACTCCTGTAATAGCTTTAACAGCGGATGCATTAGAAGGATCAAAAGAAAAATATATAGAAGAAGGATTTAATGGATATATAGCAAAACCATTTACAAGGGAACAAATAAAAGAAGTATTAGACAAAATGTTATAACAAATGAGGTATTAATATGGATAGTAATATTTTAAGAACATATTATAATTATTTATGTAATAAGGAAAAAAATAATGATTATACGCCATCAATAGATGAAAATACAGCAATTTATAATTTGACACAGGATGTTATTTATTCTAAATTAAATGAAAAATTAAATAGTGTTGATGATATAGGTTCTAAGAAAAAGATAGTAAATACATATATACAAGAATTAGAAATAAAAAGTGAAGAAGATGCAATTAGTAAAATATATGGTGTTAATATAAAGAACATTGATAATTTTAAATTAAATAATAGTGTTGAGGTTTTTGCTTTTTATGATGATAAAATAGGAAGAAAAAGATTAATAGAAAATATAGATAATAAATCATTAACAAAACAATTAAAAGAAACTCAAGAGTTTAATCCTGAATTTCAAACTGTTGATTATGAAAAAAATAGTAATGAAATATTAAAAACAAAAGCTTGGAATAATAGTAATAGACAAGAATTAAAAATGGTTGATATTAATGATTATATTGAATATCCTGGAAACTATGGTAGCTTAACTGAAGATACAACAAAGATTCTTGAAATACTAGTTAAGTTTAAAGATAAAATAAGATACTTTAATATAGATCACAAAATAGCGTTAACTAAAGATAATGAAGTATTAGAATTATCTAAAACTGAAGAAGGGACATTCGTAATCAATAAACCAAAAAAATATGAAAGTAATATTGAAGAAATTGAAAATAAAGAAGAGGATGTTGAAGTTTTAGAGGATGAAAAAATAGAAGAACAAGAAGAAGAGAATGAAGAAATAGAAATAATTACTGAGCAAGAAATTAAAGATGAATTAATAATTGAAAGAGTTCAAACTAATGAAAAAATTTCTGAAATAAAATATAATATTAAAAAGTATTATAAGGATCCATCTTTAATGAATGATATTAAAGATGAATCTAAAAAGAAATTTTATGAAAAACTAGCAGGTATTTATGCTGAAAGAGTGGCTAAGCAAAAAAAGAAAGCAGAAAATGTGAAAAGATTGACTTATAAAAAGATGGATTTAGATACTAAAGGAAGTATAAGTCTAATATTCCTATCTATATTACTCTTGATTATATTACTTATAATGATAATATAAGGTACTCATAAGAGTACTTTTTATTTTGTAAAGTAAATGTTATAAATATTAATAAATATTTGTATTTTTTTAAAATTATGTTATAATACACTAGGTTTAAAAAAAGGGATGATAGTATGGAGATAAGAAATATTGCGATAATTGCGCACGTTGACCATGGTAAGACTACTTTAGTTGACCAATTATTAAAGCAATCTGGTACTTTTAGGGAAAATGAAAATGTATCAGAAAGAGCAATGGATTCTAACGATATTGAAAGAGAAAGAGGTATTACAATACTTGCAAAACCTACTTCTATAAAATATAAGGATTATAAGATTAATATCTTAGATACTCCAGGACATGCTGACTTTGGTGGAGAAGTAGAAAGAATAATGCACATGGTTGATGGAGTACTTTTACTTGTTGATGCATATGAAGGAGTTATGCCTCAAACTAAGTTTGTATTAAAAAAAGCAATGGAAGCAGGATTAAAACCTATTGTAGTCGTAAACAAAATAGATAAAGATACAGCAAGACCAAAAGAAGTAATTGATGAAGTATTAGATTTATTAATAGAATTAGAAGCAGATGAGGATCAATTAGATTTCCCTGTAGTATATACATCTGCGATTAATGGTACATCATCATTATCAGATGATTTAAGTACTCAAGAACACACAATGGAACCAATCTTTAATTTAATTATAAATGAAATACCAGCGCCAACAGGTGATAAAGAAGCTGATTTACAATTTCAACCAGCATTACTTGATTATAATGATTATGTAGGAAGAATAGGTATTGGTACTATATCAAATGGTAAAGTAAGAGTAAATCAAATGGTATCTTGTGTTAGATTAGATGGTTCTATTAAGAAGTTTAGAATACAAAAATTATTTGGTTATTTTGGATTAAAAAGAATAGAAGTAGAAGAAGCAGAAGCAGGAGATGTAGTTGCGATTTCTGGTCTTCCTGATATAGAAGTTGGAGAAACAATATGTGAAGAAGGTAAGGAAGTTGCGCTTCCTAAACTTAGAATAGATGAACCAACACTTCAAATGACATTTGGTACTAATTCATCACCATTTGTAGGTAAAGAAGGTAAGTTAGTAACAGCTTCTAAAATAGAAGAAAGACTAAGAAAACAAGCTGAATCAGATGTTTCTTTAAAAGTAGAACAAAAAGATCAAGAAAGTTTTATAGTATCAGGTAGAGGAGAACTTCATTTATCTATTCTTATAGAAAACATGAGAAGAGAAGGATTTGAACTTGAAGTATCTAAACCAGAAGTTATTATAAAAGAAGTAAATGGCGAATTATGTGAACCATATGAAGATGTACAAATAGAATGTCCAGAAGATACTGTTGGAGGAATTATTGAAGCTTTAGGTACTAGAGGTGGAACTATGGAAAGTATGAGTAATCTTCCCGGTATAGTTAGATTAAATTATACAGTTCCTTCAAGAGGACTAATAGGGTTTACAACAGACTTTATGACATTAACAAAAGGATATGGAATACTTAATCATACATTTAAAGAATATTTACCAAAAACATCTGCAGATGTAGGTGAAAGAAAACTAGGTGTACTAGTTTCTATGGAAAATGGTAAAGCAACTGCTTATGCATTAGGCGCTCTAGAAGATAGAGGAGTTATGTTTATTGAACCAGGTACTGAAGTATATGAAGGTATGATAGTAGGTGAAGCGAATAAAGATAATGATTTAGCTGTTAATGTAGTAAAAGGTAAACAATTAACTAATACTAGATCAGCAGGTAAAGATCATACGGTAGTATTAAAGAAAACAAAACTATTAACTTTAGAAACTGCATTAGAATATATTAATAATGATGAGTTAGTAGAAGTAACACCATTAAACTTTAGATTAAGAAAGAAGATTCTTAATACTGAAGAAAGAAAAAAATATGATGCTAGAATAAGAGAAAGTAAGAAGCAAGAATAACTTGCTTCTTTTACATTGTTTTACATGTCTATATCAAATAATACTATTTTTATTTTTGTATTATGTTATATTTATTATAGGAGGAATAAATATGGAAAATAAAAATAATAAGGGTTTGGTTATAGTTTTAATTATAGTAATGATAGCGCTATTTACTGTATGCACTTTATTCTTTACAGGAGTATTGAAAAGTCCATTTGTAAAAGAAACAACTACAGAAGTAACAGACAAAACAACAACTACAGCAGATTCAAAAACAGATAATTCTAAAACAGAAGTAAAA
>CAZJSD010000020.1:0-20226 GCA_964548815.1 uncultured Muribaculaceae bacterium | reverse complement strand
ATATCATTCTTTATCATTTGTTTTAGGGCTTTCCCCCATCATTTGACAAAGAACCATTAATATCCGCTATAAGCACCTAAAATATTATTTGATGAAACTGTAATAACAGGTCTTACTTGTTTTGCTGTATTAGCTTTTACCCATCTACTCATGTTCTCATCATATCCAGTTCTAACACTTGAAGTGCTCTTATCTACATATTTTGCTAAGTTCTTAACATTTGTTTCTTCAGTTAATCTACCATATAAATCGTGATCTTGTGGTAAGAAGAATGAATTTTGTAACCAGAAATCACTATCTCCATATAACCAAGATAAATCTGATAATCCACTAGTCTTTAACATAATGAATTCTTTTTCAGTTAATAATCTTACATTATAACTATTATATTGTCCTGATTGACAAGTTCCATCAACTTCTAATGATCCACCATATGACGCAACTGGTAAACCTGATGCATCATCACAGATTGAAGCAGGTACTAAAGTAGCTACATCTAAATTATTTTCATTTAAGTATTGTCCATTAATATAATTATTTATATTTGATGTACTCCACTTATAGATATCATTAGCACTACTTGTATGTCCTAATTTAATATTATTTGGAGAAGAATCTGCTAATAATGTAATTAATTGATCATCACCATTATTCTTAACATTTATTACATGCCAGTTTTCTCCAGCATATGATATTGCTTCTCCTAAATTATAGATACTACTTTGAGCTAAATCACTTTCATATGCCTCATCATTTTCATATTTTTCAACATCTAATATAGTTACTGTGTTGATATAATTTCTTGCTTCTGCTTGAGAAGGTACTTTTAAGGCAATTTGTAAGTATCTTGTTTCTCCTGGCATAATTAAATCATTTTCTAATGAAATATTCTTTAATTCACCATTTGAATAGAACCAACCTTTATTAATCTCATCAGATTCATCGAATACTGAACCTAATGGAATACTTTCATTAATTAATTTTACATAACCTGCTGATGTAGAATTATTAGAAATCTTTATTCCATAATATACTTTTGATGTTGCTCTTAAAGTATTATTAACATCTATTTTAACTACTTTTGCATTATTATAATTTGTTGTATTTGTAGTTCCATTATATGTTAAATCTACTCTTGTAATAAACTTATCTATATCAAATCCAAATGATCTTCTATTTATTAATCCGATATTCATATTTTCAATAGATTCTACTTCTCTAGTAACTCTTATGCCATCACTTTCATCTGGTGTTTTCTTATTACTTATTTCTGCTAAACCATCACTTAGTTTATAAGCATCTGAATCAACAGCTGTATCTTGAGTAGCATATCTTAAAGTTAAATCATATTTAGAATTATCATAATTTGCTCTAACTTTATATCTACCCTCATCTAGATCTTTAAACTTATATTCACCCTTTTCATTAGTTACTGTTTCACCTATTTTTGTAATATTATTATCAGAATCTAATTTATAAATTGTAACTGGTATATCTTTAAGATATGTATCGCCTTTTGTTTCAATACCATCTTCATCACTATCTACGAATACTCTTCCAGATATACTTCTAGATACTACTCTAACTTCAATTTCATTTGATTCAGTTTGACTATATGTTCTAGAACCACCAACAAATTTATTAACATATTTATCTGAATAATTATTTCCTACTGGTCTAATTATTACTCTAATATCATCTATTCCTCTATTAGCATTTATCTTTATACCAGATATTCTAATAGCTGTTGCTTGTACAAATGAATTTAATACATCACATTGTTCAAATCCATTATTCTCATTAAATACTTCACTCTTTAATTTTGAAGAAGCAACTTTAGAACATGTTACACTTACATCACCAATTGTATTAGGTAATACTACTTTTACCATGTAATCACCAGAGAATTTAGATGAATTAACATCATTATTACTTGGTAATACATCAACTAAAGCATAGTCTGTAATATTATTATTAGTGTTATTATATGCTCCTAATAAATAACTAAATTCAGAATTTTTTTCTACTACACTACCTTCATTACCTACTTTTTGAGATACTATTACATTATTAATTCCTGTAGCAAATATTTCTAAACTACCATAAAGATTAGCAAAATAACTAGTATCTTTTTCACCGTTAATATTAATTGCATCAGCTGTACTATTAACAATAATACTTACACCTGTTCCTTTTATGTTAGATTTAATTTTTGCATTAAAATTAATATCCTTTATAGCCATATTTGGTTTAGTGTATGGTAATTCATATATTAATACTGTTGAATCAGTATTATTAATTACTACTGGTTCACCTAAATCTTTATTTGGAATGTAATCTAATGTAGATGGAAGTGTTACATAAACTCTTAATTTGTTTATATACCAAACATCATCTGCACCTACTTGCATATTATTATCATTAATAATTGTCTTTATATTATAATGTAATGTTTCTCCGTTAGCTACATTATAATTAGTTTTCATACTTCCATCACTATTTTTATTAGTTACACTAACAACTTGTCTAGAAGTAAAGTTAACTACTTTAATTGAATCTCCCCAAGGACTATCTTGATCAGTAACGGCATTATCTGGTCCATAATATACTGTCTTACGATAGTTGTCTGGACTAGTAACACTATTCTCATCACCCGTTACTCTTGGTGAATAATATACTGCTTCAGAATCTGAACTAGCACTTGAAACAATTTGATAATTTTGTGTAATATCTTTTATATTTCTTACTCTTACTTTTATTTCTACTGTTACATTAACTGAATCAGGAAGTTTTATTCCATCTTTTGTTTCTATAACAATTTTACTTATTGGTACTTCTTTATTATCTGATGTTTTAGCGTCACTTATTTTTGAATATACAGTTTCTGTGTTAGCATTTGCTTTTATACATGGTCCACCATATAAATTCATTACTTGATCATTTGTTAAACTACTTAATGATATACTACTACATTGTGACTCTGCTATACTTCTTTCTTCATTAGAAATATTATTAAAACTATTACTAATAGTGTAATTTGCATTATTGAAATCACCACTTATAAATTTAACATCAAAGTCATCTGATTTAAAATTCTTATTTGGAGAAGTTACTGTAATCTTTACATCTTCATTTCCATAAGCTAAAACTCTAAATGCATTTGGATCTACTTTAATATATTCTTTTAATCCTTGATTAGAATTAGTTTGTTTATAATCAAATGTTGTTCTATATATTAATGTTGTTCCTTTAGATGCACTTCCTAATCCCTTATTATCGCTTAACTTAGAACCATCTTCATTAAATAATTCACCAGTTAATGAATTATCTGATTCTTCAAAATACTTATTAACTAAACTAGAAGAAACTGTTGGAACTGAAATATTAGTACCTGCTGTATCCTTAACAGTTGTTCCGTTTATTGTCAAAGTGTTTGTTATATCATCTTTCCCATCTGCTGCTTCTCTTTGTGAGAATACAGTGAATGCATATGTTCCTATTACATAAGTTGAATTAGATATACTAGAACCATCAGCATTTACTTTTACAGGAGTATAAGCAAAATTATAATTTGAAATAGCTACGTTGTTTGTTGATGAAGTTATATCTCCAGGATACTTAGTTTTTTGTCCTGAACTTGAACTATATGGTAGACTAACAACTACTGGTTCAATACTTGATACTGTTTCTGTTCCATATAATCTTACCCAATCATTATTTAGGAATGTTACACTAGAACTACTATCTTGACTATATGAAATATTAAAGTTTACATTTTCTTTATTTAACATTGTGTACCCTTTAATACCAGTACTATCATTTCCAACTAATTCCATAGATAATATATATGATAAGAATCTACCATTCTTACTATCATATGTTGCTTTTTGACCTTCTGTTGATTGAGGTATTAATCTAAATCTTGCATTTGCAGTTTTTGAAGAAACTATTGTAGGCATATAGTTAGTAAAGCCTGTTACTGAGCTTGTATTTCTATAAGTGTTTGATTCTTTTTCATATTCATAGTCTTCTGAACTATTTTTATTTCCTAAAGTTACAACATAGTTTTGATCTATATTTGAACTTTCTTGAATTTCAAATGTAGGACTAATACTTGTTCCGTTTGGAGCACCTAATACATATAAATCTACATCTCTATTAAAATCTCCATATGTATCAATTCCATCAAAGACATACTCATGAGTCTTTTCTCCAGCAACTGAGTTTTCATCAAATGCTATATAATCTTTTATTGCATCTGGTAAAATCACTTTAATTACTACTTTTCTACTTTCATAATCTAAATTCCCTACTTTAGAAGATATTGAAAAATTAAAATGATAAGTTAATTTATCAAACGATCTAATAATTCTATTATTTTCATTGCTATCATTTCCAGCTACATAACCACTATCTCTTTGATAAGAACTTGGATCACTATAATCAAAGCCATCATCACTAAATGCTTCTGTACCTGTTGAGATACCCATTATTTTAACATTATTCATAGCAATACTATTAGCTGCACTATCTGCGTTAGCTAATTTATAAACAAAAAAACTAACTAGAAATATGGCTACAGCAAATACCGCTATTAACACTATTTTTTTCTTATCTTTCATACAAACACTCACCTATTTCCCATATATTATTATTCTACTTAAAATTATATCATCTTTTTTGTCAATTTGTCCATATAATTATTCAAAAAAAACTATTTTTTATATAAAAAAGAAACCATTTGGTTTCTTAATTTTATTTTACATCGTAACTCCAAGTAATCTTATTTACTCTACCATAAGAATAACTAATATTTAATCTTGCAATATTACTTGGTTTTCCATCTACAGATGCATCTTTATTTATATATACTACTTCCTCTGTACCTCTTACTCCAAAATAAATATTATCTTTTATTTCATTATTACTTAAGGCATCAACAGTATAGTTTCCATATAAATAAGTCCCTTTAGTATTATCTACTCTATATTTTTTTATTACTTTAAGTATTTTATTACCTACTTTTATTCCTCTACTTGTCTTATATCTACTACTTGTTATTTCTGCCTTAACAAGCATATAATCTTTATAATTTTCTTTTAGAGTTAATGTTAAACCATTATAATAATATACTTTATAAGAATAAATATCGTCTTTTTTATCTTCTGTCTTATTTGGTTTTCCTAATTCTTTAACTATTGTATCCTCAGTATCAGAGAACTTTAGATTACCTAAAGTTAAATCTGATACTGAAAAGATATTATTATTATTTTTTCTTACTTTTATATTATTGAATGTTCCAAATACTCCAGAAATCAATACTAATAGTAATAATGCAGATATAAAGATGAATATTCCTGCGATAATTTTTCTATTTCTGCTTGTATCTTCATTTGTTATTTTCTTTTTCTTCTCACTTGCCATCTTTACCTCTCCTTTTTATTTAGATTTCTTATTTAGTATTATTAATCCTGTTATTCCTAGAATTAATACCGCTACTATTAATCCATATCTTATTACTTGTTGTCCTGTATTTATTCCTACTATGTATTCTGCACTTGAACTACTCTTAACTTCTATTTTTTCTGTCTTGGCTTTGTTTATTATTATTCCATCACCATAAACATTTCCACTATCATCAACAAAGAATGTTGCGATATTTGGATTCTTTGATAATTCTTTTCCTGGAGCTGCTTTTGTTTCTAATACTCTATATTGTCCTGTAGATAAATAGTATATTGTTGCTTTTCCTCCTCTTGTTGTTATTGTCTTATTAGTTGAGTTTTCATCTACTTTATAATATAATTCTCCGTTCTTTTCTACTTGAGTTACTGTTACATCTTGATATATCTTATTATTATCTAATTTTTGTAATTTGAACTCTGCACCATCTAATAATTGATTATATTCATCATATTTATAGAATGTAAATGGTGTTGGTGTATTTACTAATGTCTTATATGTGTCTTTTATGTATCTTTCATTTTCATCTAGTGTTACCATTGTAAATCTATCTTCTGCATTCTTTGGTAAACTATAACCATCTGGTGCCTTTATTTCTTCAATTATATAGCAATGACCATATTCTAAGTATTGAATTAATGCTTCTCCTTCTTGTAACTGTACTTTTTCTTGTCTATCATTAATTGCGTTATCAAAGTCTGCCCATGTTCCTAAATAAGTTGTATATGTTAAGCTTGTTACCTGATCTACTGGTATACTTGAACAAATTCCATTCTTATTATTACATGTTTCAATTACATTTGTATCTTCTACTGGTCTTGCTTCATATAAACCATCTCTTATAGTCTTTACTTTTAACTCTCTCTTTGGTTGATTCATTGGAGTTAAATGTGAATCACATGTTGTTCCTTCATATATCTTAAATCTTGCTCCTGTTAATAATCTTCCATCGTCACTATATTTTCTTATTATTAATCCTGTTGGAGTATTTGGCATATCTGTTACATCAACATTTACTGTATTATTTACTACTGTAAAGCTTGTCTCTGCTGCTCTACCACTTGGTAATGTATAATTCTTTGGTGCTTTTGTTTCTAATAATACATAATTATATCCTGATGATAAGTATCTTAATACTAATATTCCGTGATATGGATGTAAATCAGTAACAAATTCTTTACCTGCTGCTACATCACTATCACTCATAGCCTTATATACTTCTACTCCTTCAAGTCCAGCTACATCTGTTGGATCTTCTCTATCCCCATCTATAACTGCTCTTGGACTAAATTTAATTAGTTTCATATCACTTGTTATACCATCTGCTGGATGACAAGTAGTACCTTTTTTACATTGATATACTTGGAATGTTGTCGTTTCATCTGGTATTAAATAATTATATTTTGAATCTCTCTTTTCAAATCTTACTCTTGTTGGTGTATCTTCTATAATTGCTGTTGTAGTAGTTGATGAACCTTCTCCACAACATGGAATAGTATATTCTCTTGTTCTTGCTTCTACTGATTCTGGTAATGTAAATACTGAATTTTCAGGAACTGAAACTTCTTCAATATAATACTTTTTACCTCTACATAAATGTGTAATATGTATATGTCCTCCACAAGTATATAGTTCTTCCGTTAAGTTTGCTCTTTGTTCTTCAGTTAATGAATCTATCATATCTTCTGGTACATATCTATATTCTGCATAGCTATCATCAGTTAAACATGTTCCTACATTTCTTACTTTAACTAATCTTAAATAATTTCCATTTTCATCTTTTAATTTAAATACTATTCTATCAAAATCATTTCTCTCTTGATCATTTTCAAAATCTACTATATCAGAAGCATCTTCATAACTATATAAATCACTCTTAGTAAATTTAATTTCTGTTGGTGTATTATTTAAACTTTGAATTGTAATTGAATATGATGAACATGCTGTTGCATTATCATTTGAGCAATCAGTAATTGTAAATTTATAATCACTTTCTGTTTCATATGTTGGTCCAAAGAAACCAATACATGAACCATCTAATGTACAATCACATGTACCATTATTATTATCAATTTTTTCTTTTATACTATATGTTCCTGTTGGTAAATGCTTAATATGTATCTTTCTATCATCACCTAGATATAAACCCGTTACACGTGTTCCACTTGTACCATCTATATCATTTCCTGCATATACATAAGTTCCATCAGGTAGTTTTATAAATTCAACTAAATTACCATCAGCATCATAAACATTAAACTCTATTAATTTTAACATTTCTGTTGTTATACTTGACCAGTCTGCATCATCCCCTGATGTAACATATTTATCAAATTCAAATTCTGTTGGTAAATTTATATATTTATTATCATTTGTCATTTGTTTAAATACAGTAGAATCATTTGAAATAGTAAAATCTCTAGTTTTATATGTTCCAAATGTATGATATTCTGCTGGTTTTGTTTCTATAACAGTATAAGTGCCTTTTGGAATTCCTGAAATACATACTTCACCTTTCATTGAACCATCTTGTGCTTCACTAATATCATTTGATGTTAAAGTTGAAGCTGCTGATTCGCTATCAACTAGACTATGAAATTTATAACATTTTTTTGTAATTGAAGGGTTTGAAGTATCAGTTACTGTTTCAGTTCCATTAACCTTAATATACTTAGTGCCCTCTTTTTGTTTAATTTTAAATTTAGCTCCATTTGCTCTTGTTGTTCCATCTTCAGTTACTTTATACCAGTTTAATAATAATTTTTTATCTACTTTTGAAACTGGTGTAGGAGTATCTCCACTAGAATCTTTTGTGCTACTTCCTTCACATAAAGCCTTAGCTTGAGCCTTAGTCTTACTACCTGAACTTAACGAGAATGGTGTTACATTAAAACTATCAACTGGTGCATATCCATCAGGTGCAGTAGTCTCTGTAATATTGAATTGTTCACTATGATCTTCTACGAATATAGAATAATGTCCTGCTGATGTTTCAGTTGAAGTAAACGTTGTACTAGGACTAGTTGAACTTGTAGCCTTAAATACAGCTCCACTTAACATCTCACTAGAAGTATTTTTCTTATCTATCTTTATACAATAATATTTTTTATAATCATTAACTAAATAATCATTACATGCATTTCCGTCATTTATATCAGTACCTATAGCAGGTTTACAATCACCATTATTGTTATGATAACCATTCTTTGCATTAAGTTCTTTAAACCATACATTTTGTGCAGGTAAATTTGAAAATTTAACAAATCCACTTGAATTAGTAGATGCGCTTGTTATAAGTGTACTACAAGAACTGTCACTATATACACCAAATTCAACTCCTGACAAATAAGTAGGATTATTATCTGGAGATTCTCCATCTTGTTTAGTAATTTTAATACAATACTCAATTTTCTTGTTAGTAGCAGTAAAAGTAACAGAACTGCTTGAATTAGATGAAAAATCTGAATCTGGAAGAGTACCAATTATATTATCCAAGTCATTAACAATTTCCACTGGCAATATTGAACTAAATGCTGTACTCGATAATTTTGTGTTAAACACATCTATTGTGGTTTTTAGTGAACCTTCAGGCTCATTATTTGGAATTTTTGAGATATACACTTTAGATGCACCCAAACTTTTCCAAGATTTCATTTGAGAATTTATTCTATTTTTGAATATTTCTAAATAATAATCTTCAGGATTACCAATACTAGTACAATCACTTGGATTATTATACTTGCAATACCTTTGGTCTCTGTATTGATTAAAGTATTTCAAATCCTCTTTACCAATTGAAATAACAATTGGTGTACCATTTTTTATATTTTCAAATACAGATTTATTATCAAAATTTAAATATAACTTATCTACTTCATTTTCTTCATAATCAGTGATAGCAAGTTTAGCTCCATTTTTGGCAAGATATAATCCGTTTGTCCCACCACCATTATGTAAGCCAAAAGCTTCATTTGTACAATCTGAAGTTGAGGCCGAAGGATTATCGCTCAAACATTTTTGTACAATAGTATCATCACCAAAATAAATAGGTGTTGTTGAAGTTTGAGTACTATCATAAACTCCACTTATTGTTACAGAATTTCCATGTGGAAACTCTACTCTATAGCCATCTGGTATAGTTGTTTCCTTTATATAATATGTTCCTGAACCTAATGTACCATGTCCTTGAGAATCTTTTCCTATATAAAACTTATTGTTTGTTGAATCATATGTAGATGTATAAGATGTTCCTGTATATTGAGGGTTCTTATAAGCTGTAAATACAACTCCTTGATTTAATCTATCTTGTTCAGCATCAGATAAAGATGGTGAATAATCTTTTTGTAATTCAATATATTTTAATTCATCAGTCCAATAGAATGTATAAACACCCCATGCAGCTTGTCCACCATCACTAAATCCTGGATATTGGTCTCCACTAGAATTTTGTGATAAAATAGCAAGAGTTATATTTTGCCCACTAGCATCATAATCGATAATTTTAATGTTATACGCTATATAATAATCTGAATTAGGAGTTGAGACACTTTGATCAATATGAATACAATCTAAATTCAACCATAAATCATTATCTTCAAATTCTATTTTAAGGTCATCATAATAATTCAAATTACTACCAATTTTAACTGCATGATATGTTCCAACTTGATCAGCTAATGCACCATACTGGTTACTAGCATTACCACTTGTTATATCTGATAACGCACCATTATAAGAATAATAATATGGATTTCTGTTGCTATTTATTGCAGGATATGACCATGGAATACCACGTCCATTATAAAACATCGGATCTATTTTACAGTCATGGTTATTATATGGATCACAAACTCCAGATCCACCTGCTTTACTATATGTATAATCAAAAATGTAATGTGTTTCAAAACCTGAATTACTATAATACGATGAAGATGATGATGGATCGTTATAAGTTCTTATATATTCTCCATTTAAAAATCTACTAGGTATTGTTGGAGCTTTAGATAATTTAATTGCATATCCGTTAGCAGTATTCTTGATTGCACCTGCACTTTCGATATTGAATACTTTACATAAGAATCTTGTGAATAAATTATTACTATTTACATCAACATCTATACTATTAACGAATACAGATGGATAGTTAAAGCTTACTACACCCGTTTTTGAATCATATTCAAAGTTATCTTTAGGTAATTTATCCTTTGAATTGTTAATATATATGTCAAGATCAGATTTAGTTAAGTTTTTCTTATTATTATACTTAGCAATTGAAAAACTTGTAACTGTTGATATTCCATTTAGTTTTATTGTTCTGTTGCTTGATAAAAAGTTTGTTGTTTTTAATTTAACTTTTACATTTTGTAAATCCACTTTTGAAGTAACATCTATAAATTCTGCTTGTACTCTAATTTGAGTATTTTCTTTATCATTTTCATCATAATAACTTGTTGGTATTTTAAGTATTTTTGTATTTTTATCATACTTAATATCAGTTACTGTTTCACCATTTAAGTTATATTTTGCAAATGTTTCTGCTGTTAAATTATTTAATACTTCATGGTTAATGTATTTTTTTAAATCTAGCACATAATAATTATCTTCTTTATCTATCAATGGTAAATCACTAGACATTGCATATATTAATGCATCTGCATAATCATATTTAAAGAAGAAATCATCAAGTGTTACATCTTTTGGTACTTTATCCTTATCTGCGAACAATATTTTTACTGGGAATAATTTATTAGAATCATACTCAGTAGTTCTATTCTTTTTATTTGTTATTAAATTAATTGATACAAATGCAACTAAAATCACTAATAACGAAGCAACTCCAATTGCAATCTTTTTAAAATTAATCTTCATATGATTCACCTCCCACTAAAATAACACACTCGTGCTATTACTTGTATTTTCAAAATCTTTTAAGTATTCTTTTTTAATTACACCCTTAGGAATTATTTTTACCTCTATAGCTTTAATGCTCTTTTCTCTATCTCCACTTATTTCTCCATCACAAGCCCATTCTAGCCATTTATCTTTTTCATTATATGTTCTATAACAAATATCATATTTTCTTTCATAACTACCAATTAAAGCTACTTTAATTCCTTGTATTCCATCTAAAGTCTTGTTATCACTTTTTCTATACCAATCTCCGTTACTATATACTGAAAAATCGACATAGTCATTTCTTTTGGTTTTAATATAAACTTTTGTTATATCCTTTTTCTTATTTCCACTAGTTTTTCCGTTTTTCTTCCAAAAGCCATATGTCTTATAATGAACATTAGCTATACCACTCTGATTCATTCCATCTGTATTAATTTTAAATACTACAAATAACAGTATTAAAATTAGAAATAATGCAGGTATACCTATCATTAATACTTTCTTTACTTTTTCTTGTTTTAACAATTCTTTTATTCTTTTCATATACACACCTATTTTCCCAATATTATTATACATTGTAGATTATAACATTTTTTTTATTAATTTGTCTATAAGATAAATAAAAAAAATAATAAAATTATAGCATTTTATTATTTTTTCTGTTTTTTATAAATATTATCAATATCACTATAGATATAACTAATAATATACTTACTATAGTAATTATTATTGGTATATAGTTAATAGTATTTGTTGTTTTTACTTCTTTTTTAGTTTTATTCTCACCGTATTTACCAGTATTTGCAGATACTTCTTTTCCTCCTACTATTAATTTATAACCATTTAAGTAAATATTACTATTAGTATTATCTTCATTTTCTAGTGATGAGATATAACTATCTCCATTAAGAACAATTACAGAGTTTTTATCAATAGTTATAGATAAATTAGAAGCAGTATTATCTTTATTAATTATACCTTGATATACACTATTATCACTTAAATCTAAATTAAGACTAGAAATTGAATCAACAATAATGTTACCTTCTACTTTTTGTTTAGATAGATTTAGTGATACTTTTCCGCCATTAGAACCACTATTACCCCATTTACCAGCTTGTATTCTTAAGAAATCTCCATCTTTATTAGTAATAGTATTATTTTCTAATGAAATAGTTGCGGTAGTATTAGTTACAAATATAGTATCTCCTTTATTAGTAGTAATTGTTGAATCTTTCGCTGTAAATAAAGCAGTTCCTTCATCTGCATCTCCACTCATAGATTGATATAAAAATATATTCTTATATGTTTCTGAATTACCATTTAATGTATTATTTGTATCAATTAATTTTACTTTATTTAAAGAAATAGAGTTAGCACCTTCTACTACTACTCCTTCTGATGAAGTAGATTCTAAAGTAGCGTCAGTAACAGATATTTTTGCAGTTGAATATATTGCTGGTGAACCTTGACCTGATGTTTTATATGTTCCTTTATTAACTACTAAATCTCCTCCACCTCTATCTGATCTAATTGCTGCAGATGAATTACCTTTTGTTTCAACAGTTAAATTAGTTGCGTTTAGTTTTCCACCACCTGTAACCATTATTCCACCTGAATTATTATTAGAAGTATTTATTTTAGTATTAGAGATATTAATAGTTCCTGTATCATAAGAGAATACCCCATTTGCATGCGCTCCATCAGTTGTAATAGTTCCTCCATTAATATTTAAAACACCATTTGAATATACAAATACTCCTGCATTTGTTCCATAAAAATCTGAATTCTCACTAGATTCATCTCCACTTTTTGTAATAGTAGGATTTTTAAGTGTTACATTTGCATTTTCTACTAATAAAGCATTCTCTCCACCAGTAGAAGACGTATAAGTTTGATTTTCTAAAGTTGTTTCACTATTTATAGTTGTATTACCCACATGAGTAACATTTGAATCACCAAAGCCTCCCATTCCATCTCCTGGTGGTTTTTCTGGTGGTTCTGCTAATACTACCATAATAGATGAACCAAATAATAGAATTCCTATTAATAAAGTTAATAATTTATTTTTCATTTTTCCTCCTTTATACTCTCTAAGGCTATTAAAGCCATTTTATCTAATTTAGATTCTCTTTCTTCTGAATTTAATTCTTCATTAGTAAAATGAGAATCTACAACAGTAAGTATACATGCTGCTTCTTTATTAAACATATTAGCTAAATAGAATAACGCAAAGCATTCCATTTCTGCTCCTATTACATCTTTAGGTATTCTTTTTAATAATGTATCTAAATCTTTAATATACCAATCAAAACAATCATTAGATATTATATTGCATTCTGTAATACTTATATTTAGATTATTACTTGTATCTATTATTTTTTTATTTAATTCTTTACTAGCTTCAGCTTCATATACTTTTTCATTATTTAATTCATAAGAAAAATTACTTTCTGTATAACTCTTATCAACTAAGATAATATCTAATAAATTTAAATCTTTAGAATAAGTTCCACACGAACCTAATCTTATTATTTTTTCAACATCATAAAACTTATATAACTCATATGCATATATACCCATACTTGGAATACCCATTCCATGAGCCATTAAAGTAACCTCTGTTCCTTTATAATAACCAGTATATGCATAATTATTTCTAACAGTATTTACTAGTTTAACATCTTCTAAATATTTATCTGCGATATTTTTAACTCTTAGTGGATCTCCACTCATTAAAACTATTTTAGCAATGTCTCCTTTAGATGCATTGTTATGTACAGTTGCCATATTATCACCTCTAGTATAAGTATAACATAACGAAAAAAAAAGAGCAATTTATTCTTTTTGTTCTTCCATTTTCTTTACTAATTTTTTAGTTCCTTTTTTATAGTTTTCTTCACTTATTAATAATAAATTAATTTTATATTTAATTTTAAATAATTCAATTTGTTTTTCTTCATCCTCATATTCTATTTTAGAAAGAGCATTTAATACATCTAAAGATACTTCATCAAATTTACTCATAATTATAATCCTTTCCTTTACTAATTATATTTATTCTAAATTAGAAAAAAAATTACAAATTATTTTGTTAATTTTTTTGAAAGAATATTAACATTTTTATTATATGTTTCTTCACTCATTAATAAATGACTAATATTTAATAGTATATTATCTAATAACAATTGTTTATCCTTATCTTCATAATTTAGTTTAGATATCTTTTTAATAACATCTAAAGATACTTCTTCAAATTTATCCATATTATACCTTCTTTCTTTTTGTTGTTTTTATTTTTATATTTTCATATTTTTTATCATTAGTTAATGTAGTAATATCTATTTGTCTATTACATAACTTATCAAAAATACGATATTTTTTTGGTGCGTTATGAGGTACTTTTGTCCATCCCCCATTATTTATTAAATAAGTATGATTATTAATCTTTTTTATTCCTCTTACATTTTTTGGAAATAATCTTTTTGATGGAGCGATTATGCCTCTATGATTTGATAATACTTTATCTAATATTGGTGGGACACACCCATTATGATAATGTCCACATAATATAAGATCATAATCATCTATTAATAACACATTATTTTTATCAAAAAATGGATGAGGTGAATGCATTAATAATACTTTTGGTTTTATATCTTTTACACTATTTAATTCTTTTATATTTTGAAAATCATAATAGAATAATTTATCTTCTTCACTATGATAAGATAATTTCTTTAGACGATATCCACATAATACTATATCTTTTAATACTATTTTTTTATCATCTATTATAGTTACATTTTTAATTGAATTTACTTCATCCCAAAAACTCTTTTTATAGTTTTCAGAATATTTATCTTCTTTATCATAATTTATATAATCATGATTACCTAATACTATATATACTGGTGATATCTTAGATAATCCTTGAAATAATTTAATGCATTTGTTTTTATTATTATCATTATCAACTATTCTAGGATAATCAATTATATCACCTAATACACATATATAATTAGGATTTTCTTTTTTAAAAGTATTAATCATAAAATCTATTTCTTTTTCACTTATAGAATCAGAAATATGAGTATCTGATATACTTCCTATTTTTATATCTTCTTTTACATACTTATTATATATTTTTGAATATCTTATTTCTAAAACATTTGATGGCACTGACATATAATCTCTCCTTTATATATAATATGCATTTATAATTAATTCTTTCTCCATTTTAATATTGTATAGAAATATAGTAATAATGTTATAGATATTAATACTCCTCCAAATATATCACTTATCCAGTGTACTCCTGAAATTGTTCTTCCAACAAATACTATTGTTAATAATAAAACAGTTATAAATGTAGTTATATTATAAAGCTTTTTAGGTACATATTTTTTTGATACTATCAAAGAACTTATACAAGTACAAATACTTAAAATAGTATGACTAGATGGGAATGATGCCTCTAATTCACCATCCATTAGTATTGGTCTATAATTAATGATTACTTTTTCAAAGAATACATATACAAAAAGCATCATTGCATATAAAACTCCTAAAGATATTATTTCCCTATCTACTTTAAATAAACTCTTTCTTTTTATTAATTGTATTAATCCTATTATTCCATATATACCTACAATTAATAAAATAACATAACCTACTAACTCACTTAATTTATAAACATCTAAATTAGTTCCTACTAATTTTATATATTTTGAATTAATAGTCGCAAACCCGACACTTGTTCCTTTTGGTCCAATAGATTTAACATCTATTGTTTTTACTAAATATACATATATTACTGATACAATTGTCATTAATATTGAAATAATTATACTTCTTTTTTTCATATTTACTCCTTTAATACTTTAAATCATATTTCTTCATTTTAGAACAAGATCCATCCCCATAATTATAACATGGATAAATATATTCTTCTTCATCTTTTCCATCAATTTCTTTTATATTGACTACTGTTATAGGGAAAATATCATGCCCTGATAAATCCTTATATCTTTCTATATAACCTTCTACTTCATACCAGGTACTTTTTTTGATCCTATGATTATTTGGTTTTAATATAAATCCCATAAATCCTGCATCTGCGACACAACAACTTACTCCATATTTACCAAAACCATACAATCCACTCGGTAAATAATCATTTTCATTTATCGTAAAACCTCTAACTCTTATAGTTTTTCCTATATAGTTTTCAGCTTTACTATTATATGTTAAATAATTGGCTAAATCTAAATATACTTCATCATCTACATCAAAATATGGATTCTCAAAATCTAGTTCATCTACATTTATTTTTGGATCATCTTTTTTAGTATTAGTACTTTTAGCTGTTTTTTTCTCTATTTTTATATTTGATGATCTATTAGATGCTAAATTCATAGATAATCTTCCATCTCCTGCGAATAATAACATTATAAGTGGAAGAATTAATACTAAATCAGATATCTTAAAATGATAATGAATATTATCACTATAAAATATAATAAGCGCAATTAATATTAATATAGGAACAGAACATTTTAGATATATCTGCATAGATGGCGCTAAAAAATTTCTAAGTATATTATAATGATTAACAAATAATATGATTCCTGCATATAGTAAACATATTAATCCTAAGTATTTCTTTTTCATAATATATTCACCACCAATACACTTATTATAAAAATAACTATAAATATTAAACTTATTAATGTAACTACAAATTTTTTCTTAAAGTTACCTAATAATACTATAGTATTTTTTATATCTATCATTGGTCCTAGTAACAAATACGCAACTATAGAACTTTCTGTAAAAGTTGAAAGTAATGATTTTCCAACAAATGAATCAGATGTTGAACATAATGAAATAAGATACGCAAATAACATTAATACAATTATTGATAAAATATTGTTATTATTAAATGTAGTAATAATACTTCTAGGTATTAGTACCTGAACTAAACTCGCAATTAATGCACCAAACATTAAGTATTTAACTACATCAAATAAATCTAATGCAGTATGTTTTATAATAGATATAAATTTATTTTCTTTATGATTATGATCACAATGTTCACATGCACATTCTTCATCAGAACTATTTGTTACTACATCTTGTTTACCAAATGCTATTCCCATTATTGTACCAATTATTAACGAAACTAATATACCAAATAATAATCTATACCAAAATATTTTAGGTTCAGTTTTATAAAATGCATAATAAGTAGATAAAAGAACTACTGGATTTATTATTGGAGAAGCAAGCATAAAACTAATCGCAACATTTATAGGTACTTTTTTCTTTAATAATCTTTTAGAAACTGGTATAACTGCGCAGTCACAGGCAGGCAAAAAGAATCCTAACAAAACACCTACTATTGATCCTAGAAACTTATTCTTAGGTATTAATTTAGCCATTCTTTCATTAGATATAAATGTCTCTATTATTGCTGAAATAAGTGAACCAAGTAATAAAAATGGTAAACTCTCAAAAAAGATAGACATAAATATTGTCGCTATATTCTTTATCATTTAATCACCTATTTTATTATACAAAAAAAAGATTGAATAATCAATCTTTATAAAACTATATCTACTAGTATTCCTACTAATACTCCAACTAAATAAATAATAGATAGAATAGTTATATTTTCTTTTATATTTTTATTAGTTTTAAATAGTAATAATATACCTAAACCTGAACCGGTTAATAAGCCTGACATTAAATTACCAATTGTTATTAATTTAGATAAATATAGTTCTGTCATGATAACACTAGATGCACAATTTGGAATAAGACCTATTAATGAACATGCAAAATATGTAAGTATATTTTTACTAAGTAGGATTTTAGATAAGTTATCTTCACCTATTTTTTCAATAACAAAACCTATTATTAAATTTGCAATAAGAACAAACAATCCTATTTTTAAAGTATGCTTAATACTAGAAATAAATATATTTTCATGATCACAACTACAATGATCTTCTTCGCACATATGATGTATATGTTCTTCTACTTTTTCTGTTTTCTTTTTATAAACCAAATCAATTACATAACCAATAGTTATTCCTATTAACACTTTAAAACCAACTATTTTAAGTAATAAAAGAATATCAACTTTTTCACTTAACATTATTGGAAGCATTTCATCACTAGTAGATAAAAATACTGCGATTAGTGTACCAATAGTTATTACTCTACCGGAAAATAAATTTGATGCCATCGCACTAAATCCACACTGTGGAAAAGCACCAAGTATTCCTCCAAAAAATGGTCCAAGTTTTCTATTTTTTGAAAGTAATTTTTGATTCTTATGACTTAATTTATGTTCTATAAATTCTAGAACTAAAAAAGTAACAAGTAAATATGGTAATAACTTTACTGTATCTAATAAAGCATCTATTATAATATCTAACATAATCTTTCCCTCTTTTCACATTTAGAACAAATACCATTAATAACTATGTTCTCTTTATTTAATTTAAATTTATGATTTTTACTTATATGATTATATAGTTCATCGATGCAATCACAATCAACATGTTCTAACTTTTTACACATTTCACATTTTAGATAAAAGTGATTTTCATGATCACATTTTTCTAAATACTCATATGTAGTAATATTATCTTTAGATATGTTTTTATTTATATAACCATCCTCAACTAACTTATCTACTAAACGATATACTGTTGTTAAACCTACTCCATCTAATTCATTATATATATCTTTAATAGTAAATTCTTTTTTCTTAGATTTAATAACATCTAATATTAATTCTTTTTGCTTTGTACTATAAGACATAATTCCTCCAATTTGAAAATCATTTTCATATTCATTATACACCTAAAAAAAAATAAGTCAATACTTATTTTTATTATGTTTTATCGGTTTTTACATTGATATACGAATTTTTGTTTGTTATAATTAAATCGGAACATTTAATGTGAGTGTCGTCCTCCATCCTATTAGGAAAGGAGGTAGATATTGATGAAGTTTAAAACTTTTATCTTAAAAGTTTTGAAATCCATTTCTATAATTTTATTACTCTCTACCTTAATGGTATTAGCAATAAAAAAATAGACACTCTGCATAGTTAGAGTGTCAATACCCATTTAGAGGATGACATTCACTTGCATAATTAAATGTTCCTCTTTTTTATTATATGAAGTTTCCTTCATTACTTGCATTATAACACATAAATAATTTTTTTTCAATTATATAATGTTTTATCGGTTTTTACATTGATATACGAATTTTTGTTTGATATAATCATTTATGGATACGTTTGAAATATATCAGATGTTTTCCCTTCTTTATGAAGGGAGGTGATATAATGACTAAGAGAGAAAAATCTTTTATGTTCATAATATGCCTTCTATTTACAATAATCTTTATACTTATGTATAACTTATTTAAGTAGAATTAAAAACATCTAATTTCAACATAAGTTGATTTCAGATGCTATCCTATAAGGGATTACGTCTGATTCACGACAATCAAACGTATCCTTTTTTATTTTATGAAGTTTCCTTCATTACATGCATTATAACATATATTTATTAATAATGCAATTTTTATCGTTTATTACATTGATAAGCAACAATATATTTAGTATAATTACAAAGGAACATTTAATGTGAGTGTCGTCCTCCTATTCTATTTAGAAAGGAGGTAGATATTGATGAAAAAAAGAGTTTATATTATTAAACTCCTAAAATACATCTGTATCATATTATCACTACTTACCTTATTGGTATTAGTTATAAAAAAATAGACACTCAATGAACTGAACCCCAAAAGTTGGACAGTTTATTAATTTTAAGTTTTTAAGGATTG
>CAZJSD010000019.1:0-22514 GCA_964548815.1 uncultured Muribaculaceae bacterium | reverse complement strand
TTTATACTTTCTTTCAAAAACTTAAATGTCCTAAATGTGGCAAGATAATGAAATGTAAAGGTTCTGGTGGAAAAAGAAAAAAATATGTTTATTACAATTGTGAAGATTGTCACGAAAATATTAGAGAGTCTTATGTTGAAGAAGAATTTGAAAAGATTGTCGGTCAATTATTAAGATTTGATAATGAATATAATGAACTATTCTTACCACTCTTTGCAGATAAAGAAAAACAAGTTGATAAATCCGATATTGAAAGAGAAATAATAAATCTTACAAAACAAAAAGAAAGAATTAAAAAAGCTTATATGTCTGAAGTTGTTGAACTTGATGACTTTAAAGAAGATTTAAAAGTAATAAATGAAAAACTTGATATATTAACTAAACAATTAGAAAAAGAACAAGAATTAAAAAATAGAAATAGATTCACACCAGAGAAAGTTATGGCTGATAGAGATTTACAAAGAATATTTATGCAAAATGGTAGTGACGTTTCAATGTTTATAACTCAGTGGCAAACAATGACTAAGGAAGAAAAACAAGAGTTTATAGCAAAATATATTGAATCACTTACTTTTGAAAAAGATGAAAGATATCCAAATGGAATACATTTAATAGATATAAAATTAAAATCATTATTTACTGAAAAAGTAAATCGTTTATCAGAACTAGGTTTATCACAAGTTCCAATAGAATTTATTTCAAATGATAAATCAATTACTCTTAATGTTAGCTACCCTTTAAAAGAATCTCAAGTAAAAGAATATATGAAAGAGCTTAAAGATATTAAAGGTGTTAAACTAAACATTCATCCAACATTTAATTATAGTTTTAAAGATATGCCAAATGAGATAGTATTTGATCTTGATAAAAACGATAAAGTATTAAAACTAATTCCTATTATTAAAGACATTGATAATCCTGAAAATATATCAAATAAGTTTAAATTAGGTATAATTACCTCAACTATTGAAACAATTAAAAACAACCACGATTCCGACCATAATTAATCCTTATAAAATAAAGGTTTTTTATATAAACACATCCATCTTTATGGTTGAATTTTGCAAGTGCAAAATAAGTTTTTCCCTATGAAAAAGCCTTATGTAATAAGGTTTTGAAATGGTTTAAGGGAAAATCTCTTATGCTCTTGTTTTTTTATGCATTAAAAATATTGGAATTATGGTCAAAATACAACCATAAACAACCATAATTATGGATATGAAAAAGGAGATTATACATCTCCCATTATTGATTCATAGAAGTAGCTAATATATTTTGAGTAAATGATATTCTTGGATGATTTAAGTAATTAGAATAATTCTTATCTTTTTGGTCTAACAATATACAAATAATTTCATTTAGAATGAAAAATATATCATTTTCATAAAAAGGTTCTCTTTCTATTAAAGTCTCTGATTGTTTTATATCTTTATCTGTTATATAGTTATAACCTAATATATCAGTAGCTTCCTTCAATAAGGATAAACCTTCTTTAGATTTATTAATATTATTATTATGAGTTTTGGATATACCACAAAGTTTTCTATGAATACCCCTTAATCTTTCTTCTAATTTTAAATCAAGTTTTAATTTAACAATTTCTTCATGTATTTCTAAAGTATCAGGCACGCCTTTTATCCTTAAAGATAAATCTAGGAATACTCTGAATAATTTTAAATATATTATGGATAAATCATTTAATTGAAATTGATATTTCATCTTTTCTAGACACTCCTTAAACAATGCTATATCGTCTAATTCAAAATAATGAAAATCTAATACTTGAATTCCTGATGATGAAATTTTATATACAATAGAATTATTTCTCAAATTTTCTTTAGAAATAACATTACTTATTTGAACATATAGATAATTAAAATTATGAGTTAATATTATAAGCGTAGGTGAATCTTCTATTTCAGGTTTCATGATATTACTTATAATATATTTTTTGAATAAATGATATCCTGATTCATCTAAAGAAACAACGGGATCATCAAATAATACAATACTATCTTTATCAAGTTTCTTATTTTTTATATAATTTAAAAATACTGCAAGTGCTAATTTATGTTTTTGACCGTCACTTAAAGAATTAATGTTACCATTTTTTAAATCTATTCTATATTTTGGATTGCCACCGTATCTATCAACAGTAACAGTCATTTCTTTATTTAGTCCTAATTCAGTTAATATTGTATTTATTGATTTTTCATTTTCGTTTGAATTTTTTGTTAATATTTTATCCAAGTTTTCCTTTTTAGATTTTATGGTATTTGTAACTAAGTTTATAAGTGAGTTATAAAACACTATATCTTTTTCAAAAGATTTTAATAAATAATTTCTGATAGATTCTTTTATTTCTTTTGTTTCTACAATTTTTGAATCTAGTTCAAAGCCACATATTTTTAATAGTTCATATTTTTTATTATCAATTGATGATATTATTGTTTTAATCGTATCAACGTATAATTCAATATATTTAATAGTTTTTGGTGCAACTAATTCATATATATTTTTAGATTCTAGAATCATATTTGCTGAATCTATAGATTGTTTCAATTTTTTCTTTAAAGTGTCTCTTTCACTTATAGTTTTATCGCTTATTATTTTATTCCATTCTTCTATATTAGTTAATACATTTTCAGTTCCACATAAAAAACATTTATCTACACCAGTTTCTTTCTGTATATCCAAACACTTCTTTATTGTTTCAAAATATTTGCTATCTACATTTTTTTCTTTAGCCAGTTTTTCTAATTCAGTTATAGTTTTATCATATGATTTTATAATTAATATTTCTTGATTTAATGTATTAACAATTTCATTATCAGAATATAAATAAGCATTTAACAATGAATTATTATTGATCTTATTATTTAAATCAACTAAATTTTCTTGTTTATTAAGCTGTTTTATTTTTAATTGTAATTCTTCATCATTTTTTATTTTTTGTTCAAGTCTAGATGTATACTCATAGTTATTTAATTGTTCTTCTTGTGTGCTTTCAAAATTATATTCAAAATTGTCATCAATCATTGTTGTTAAAATATTATCATCTTCTGATAATCCGTTTTTAAATAATACGTTATTCACTAATGTATTTTTATCCTTTAACTCTTGAGATAATTTCCTATTGAATTCTTCAAGTTTTACAATTTCTTTTTTTATAGTTACTTCTTCTTCACCAATTAATAGTTCAGAAAAATTATTTTTTGTAGTCTGATCAACTTTTGCTCCATCATTTTCAATCACATATACATTTTTATATATAAAATCCTCATTAAAAACATAACAATTATTTCCTTTTAAACTACGAGATAAAGTCGTTTTGCCAGAACCATTTTTTCCATATATAAATATCATTTTTTTGTCTAAAGGCAATGTAATAGTTTTATTTGATTCCTTATTTAAAAATTCAATTTTTTCCATTTTTATAATCCTCCTTACTATTTTTTAGTTACAAAAAACAGTATCCATCTTAAAAAGAAAAGATACTGTTATTATCTAGATTTATTATAACATTTAATATTTTTTTTATCAATAATCTAGACTACTATAAATCCCACAAATGTGATATACTAGCCCATAAATTGTGAAATATTTTGAACAATTTAGCAAGAGCATAAGTGATTGATATCAACACATTAAATAAAGCCTTATTACATAAGACTTCTGCGTGATATCAAACTTATTTTGCACATGCAAAATTATTCCACGATTGTGGGATAATACTTCTTGAATTTACTTATTTTATAAGCAAAAAGTAGTGGGACCTAGTGTGGGACGAAATTAACATTACTAAAGATAGTTTAAAAATGTTCAGCCCACTGGGCTTTTTATCAATTTTATCAAAATAAAAGAACAACTACGAATTATAGTTGTCCTTTGTTTTGATTTCTTACTAATCTTTTTTGTTTTGTAGTAACTTCTTTTCTTGATTCTGCTACACTATTAGCAATACGTAAATCTTTACTATGTTCTTCATTATCTTGTATTATTTTTAGAATTGTTTGACATTCTTCTTCAGTCCATTTACCATATCTAGTCGCTTTATAAAATGGATATCCATTTCTTGAATATGTCATAATAACATTTCTAGTAAGACTAGCAGACCAACCAGAATGACCTTGTTCTTTAAACATTTCTACTAATTCTTCAACAGTTTTTTCTTCTTCAATAGCAGTCATTATTTCTATGGCATCTGTAGTAATTAGTCCACAGTAATCACCATTTGCATCAGCTTCTACTAACTTAGCCCATTCCTCATGTCTAAATGGATAGATTAATGGTTTTCCTCTTTCAATTACATTTGGAATGTTTTCTATTGCACGTTTTCTATCTTCTTCCATTCTTTTTTTGCTTTCTGCTATATCTTTTTTTAATCTTTCATCCCATTCTGCTTTTGTACAACCACATATTTCAGTATATGCTGAGTCTAATGTAACACTATCAGAATATAATTTTACTCCGTTAAAATCACAAAAAACATGTTTACCTTCAGCTTTAGCTTCTAATAATCTTTTTACCGCAGTATCTATTGAATCACCTGCATATAATTCTAATTTTTCCATAAGATTTCCTCCCAGTGATATACTATTATACACATTTTTCAAAATAATACAATAATTATGTACTATTTTAAAAAAATTATGTTATACTTGATATGTAATTGAGTTTTATCTCATTACATTTGTAGTAAAATGTTTCTCAAACGAGATACACAATTGCTCCATTTGAAATAAACGTCGAACTAATCGACGTTTTTTTATTTTAATATTTGCCAATAACCTGTTTTATCAGAGCCAATTCTTTCTACTATTGAATTGTCAATTAAAACCTTAAAGTTCCTTTTAATAGTTCTAACATTAACTCCAATAATATTTGCAATTTCATTTTGAGTAATTCGATTATTGTTAGTAATTAACTCTATAATTCTATTTTGAATATCATTCATAACAAAATTACTATTTTTAATTATTTTATCTAATGATGAATTAATTGTACTTATAATAAATTTTATAAATACATTAGCATTACCGTTGTTATGGCATTCCGCTATTGATGAGTAATATTCTTCTTGGTTTAAATATATTTCCTCTTCAACTGGTATAAATTCAAATTTTTCATTATAATTTATTAACATTAGTGAAACCCAAAATCTTGCTAATCTTCCATTTCCATCAGAAAAAGGATGAATAGACACAAAGTAATAATGGAAAATAGCAGCTAAAATAATTGAGTCTAAATCACTATTATTAATATATTCAAATAAACTTTTCATTAGTGCTGGAACTAATATTGATTCAGGCGCCATATATATTATTTCATTTTTTCTTTTAACACCTTCACCATGATTTCTATAATTTCCATTATCTTCATCAAAATATTTCATCATTAGTTGATGTACTTTTAATAAATCATTTTCGTTTTTATAATTGTATTCATTTATATGATTATAGACTTCTATAGCATTTTTAACCTCTTGTACCTCATCTTTTTTACCTATTACTTGTTTGTTTTCAGTTATATTTTCAACATCAAATAAAGATAATGAATTTGCCTCTATTGCAAGTGATGAATGAATTGATCTAACTTTCGATTTTGAAATCATATATTTTCTTTTTTGTTTATCATTAATTTCAATATCATTTAATTTATTATCAATTTCTTTTAAAATTGTTGCCATTTCATTATCAATATAAAATACAGGATTAATTTTATCAAACAATTTCATTCTATCACTCCTTTTCTATAATCATTGTACCACAAATGTCACTGTAAATGTCACTGTATTTTGAAATAAAATTATTTTGTGTTATAATTTTAATGAATTAAATTTTATCTCAATTTTAACATGTAGATAGTGAGCAATAATTCGTAAACGAGATACACAATTGCTCCATTTTAAAGAAAGAGTCCTTTATGGGGATTTTTTTTTAATAAGAAGATATATTATTATTTATATTCTGTAATTCGACAAACCTAACTGTTTATGATTTAATATAGCAAAATTCAAGGGGTTGGGTTTATGAAAAAAATTTTGATTATATTTTTTTGTATATTTATATTTTTATTTACTGGTTTTACTAGTGTAAAAACTGATACTTATACAAAAATTGAAAATAAGAAAAAAATAGTTAAAAATAAAAATATAAAAAATGAAAATGAAGTAGAAGAAGAACAAGAAATACCAGAAAATACACAGGAAGAGATAGAAACAGGTAGTTCTAGCGATATTCAAACTTCTGAAGCAGAATATGATTATTCAGAAAGTCCAGTTACTGAAACATATGGTACTTACGGAAGATTATATATATCAGGTTTTAGTGTAGCATTATATGATTATAATGTTAATACAACTTCAAGTTCATCTTTACAATCAATAGTTGATGGTTGGGATAGTGCTGCTTACTATATTAATAGAGGTGGATTAGTTATTGCAGATCATGATTATCAAGGATTTAGTATTCTATCAAGTTTGTCAGAAGGAACTACATCATACATTAAATTTGAAGATGGATCCACAATTGGATATAAATTAATATATAAATCTAGTGGATATAATACAGGACCAGATTTAGTAGATACTGCAGGTAATTCATTTTTTGATATGTACTCTGATATAATTATGTATACTTGTTATGATGGTGGAATAATGGCTACTCTATGGGTTTTATCATAAAAAAATACTAGTTAAATAACTAGTGTTTTTTTCTAACTCAGTATTCAGTTTATAATCTACCATTATATATTATAAAAAGTGTAAAATGAATTAATAATATTCTTTATTATTTTCTAAAATATGTTATATTAATAATAGAGGGATAGTATATGGATGAATTAAATAAGTATCAAAAAATAAGTGTCATATCAATGATAATTGTTTTTTCAGGAGTATTTGGTTGGGTTTATGAATTTATATTCTATTTTTTTAATAGCGGTATGAAGACATGGTATATGCAGGGAGGAAATTTCTTACCTTGGATTAATATTTATGCGATAGGTGCGATAGTCGTATTAATACTAACTAAGAAAATAAGAAATAAACCTTGGCTAGTATTCTTAGTATCAGCTATAGGTACTGCTATAGTTGAATATGTTGGTGGTTACTTTTGTTTAAAGGTATTCAATGCTAGATACTGGGATTATAATATTGAAATATGGAATTGGGGTAATATAAATGGTTTTATATGCTTTAGAAGTATATTATGTTTTGGAATATCTAGTGTATTCTTAATATATTTCATGTTACCTATCTTCATTAAAATTGTAAAAAAATATAATACAAAAAAAGTAATGATTATTAGTGTAGTAATACTATCTATATTCTTATTTGATGAATTCTATAACTTAATATTATCAAAAATATTAAATTTACCAAATGCAATTAATATATATAAATCTATAGGTTTTAAATATATGTAAAAAATATCACTTCAATTCGAAGTGATATTTTTATTTTAATTTATATGTTAATTTCTTATTAGGTACTCTTCTTAATATGATATTAATACTATTTAGTATCTCATCTTCTTTAGTTGTATCAAATCCATAATTATCTAAATATTCTTTTATCTTTTCTTTTTCTACAATATCCATGTATATATCATTTCTTACTACTATAGTTCCAGATTCTAAATTATATTCTTTTTCTTGAGCAGTACCTGAACTCTTTAAACATATATAATTATTCTTTATATCAAAATCTGCCATTGAAGATCTTATATATCTTAAAGTATCTTGCTTTTGTATGATAGTTAAATTCGGATTTTTATTAACCGCACTTCCATCTTTAAAAGCATCTAAACCTTGTTTATAAAATCTTATACTATTTGTAGTATAAATACCAGTTATAGTATTATCTTCTCTATAATAGCAACTTGGAAGAAGTACTCTATTATTTTTTTCATTATCTTGAATAAATAAAAAATCTTTCATACTTAACACTCCAATTTTTTTATCTTTCTTCCATCAGTGATAACAGCTTTTACTTTTTCTTTTAATTCTTCATCACAATTAGGATTTTCTACTATCTTTCTTACATTCTTTTCCCAATTTGAGCTATGATATTTTCTACTTATTTTCTCATTCCCCATATCTTTAATATAATCAATTATTTCTGGTTTTGATAAAGAAGAAAAATATTCAAAATTATCTATATTCATTATATAAGTTGCGTTATTATCCCTTATTATATTATTTCTTTCATCATAAAATCTTTCAAACGCAACAACACCATTAGGATATATATAACCTACATATCCTTGGAATTTATTCTTTCCTACTATCTGACAAATATAATCTGTTTTATTAAATACAGACATTCTATAATCAATATCAACATCTTCTCTTTTTCTTCTCTCAGATTGATTTGATTTAATAGATGAATTCTTTCTTTCTATTTCACCCTTTTTAATAAACTCCCATGAAGCCACAATATTTTGATAAGACTCACCATATCTATATTTAACTGCCTCTTTTTCTATTTCTTTTTTATGAGTAGTCATTTCTTCTATATCTTTGTCAAAAACAGGATCATATATTGAAACATATTTAAATGTATAATCTGGATGCTCATCTAAATATTTTTTTACTTCTTTCTTTAAATCATTAAATGTATATGGAACTAATTTAACCTTTTTACCCTTGCCTTTATTAATCATTATTTTAGGATTATAGTCTTTTAAACCTAATTCCTCAACAAAATGAATATAGTTATATACTTGTGGGAAAACTACAGGTGTAGCATCTGATTCTTTTGAAAGTCTATTAGTCTTTTCAAGAACAATCTTTCCAAATAATAATGCAAACTTATCAAAATCAAAACAACTAAAGAATTCATTCCCATCTATATATGAAGTAGTTATATCACTTATACTCTTTAATAAGTAGAAATCTTCTACATATTTTTGCTTTAATCTTGTAAATAATGGAAGCAATACTAATGGATCATCTAAATCTTTTCTTTGTATTCCTATAGAATTAAATTCTTCATTTAAATAAATATAACATTCATCTATATATTTTGATTTTGTTCCATTAACTATTATATCTGAAGACATATTTACTACTTTTGTAATTTTATCACTTAACTTTTTAATAATCGCATCATAATTTACTGTATTATAATCTAATTTAATATTATGTCTTCTTATTAATAATTCTAATGGTACTCTAACAGAAAAATTACAATATCTATTATCATTCATAGCAGATACTTCTAGAATACCTCCTAAAAATGTTTTATATTTATTGTAGATTTGTGGATCAAATTTTTCTTTATAATTCTTTTTAACAAACTCTTTATATAAATTCTTACCATTCTTACTCTTTGAATTTATATATAACATATCTGTTGACTCATCATAACATGATAAATCCTTTATATTTAAATCTATCATAAAGGCATCAACAAATAATGGATCATAAAAATATCCATATTTAAATAATGTTTCATGTAATTTAGTAATTTTATTCATTTTTTTACCCCCTAAATATCAAAAACTAAGTTATTTATATTCTTATATATTCCTTTCATTTCTTTATTAAATGATTCTGAACCAATAGATACTATATTTTTATCACTAATATTAAAATGTTCATTTATTTCTATTTCTAAATAATCATTAATACCATACTCTTTAACATAATCATAATAAGTATTTATTATAAAAGAATTTAACGAATAATTATCCATAGAACATACTATTATTTCTCTTTTTTTGTTATATAGTTTTTCTATTAAATTAATTAGAATAATAAAACCATTTTCTAATAAATATGTATCATAATTATTTATATTTAAACTCATATCTTTATTAATAATATTCATCAATGAATCAAATGTTATAGATTCATCTAGTTCTAGTAATTCTTCTACCTTACTTCTATTGTCTTTCAACTTCGCTATAAGGAAACTCTTCCACATCATTTTTTATCACCTTTTTTAATACTTTTTTTGGTGTTTTTTCAGCGACATAGCCTTCTTCTATATATCTTTTAATTGAATCATCATTTAATAAAGGATACATATTTAAAAGATTATTATCTCTATCTATATTAGTTCCTGACTTAAATAGTATTTTATTTACTTCATCGCTATAGCAAGGATTATTCTTATCTATATTTGATATAGACTCCATTATTTCATCCTTACTCATTCTTTTTAAATTGAATTCTTTATATAAATGACTAATTACTTTATTCGCTGTTATAAAACCAATAGTATCTGACATATCTATTTCAATACCATGATATTTTAAATACTTTTCATTCTTAGATATAGTATTAAAAGTCTTATATTCATTTTTTATTAAATCTTTTGCGACCTTATTTATAAATTGTTGAATTTTATATATAGTGTAATTATCAAGCATATATTCATTATCTAATATCTCATCTACGTAATTCTTTAGTTTAGCTTTTTCTATAATAAAGTCTTTAGATTCTTTTGAATTAAGATTTACTAAAGAATTAAAATTAAAACTAAATATTGATAATTCTATTCTAAGTATTTCTTTATAATAATCATAGTCGAAATCTTCACTTATCTTAATTCTTTTATCATTATTATCTTTTAAATAATTATATATATTATTAGGAAAATTACTTAAATTTGTATTTCTATATGTATCTATACTGCTCATTTTATCCTCCTTATTAAAAATATTGAATATAAAATTCAATATTTCTTTTTTGTTATATAATCCCCTTTTTTAGGCATGATTATTATACTCATTTTTAATAATTTGTAAAGTTTTATAATTCAAATTGTGAATTATATAAATCTGCATAAAAACCTTTTTCTTTCATCAATGTATCATGATTTCCTTGTTCAATTATATTACCATCTTTCATAACTAGTATTAAATCTGCATTTTTAATAGTAGAAAGTCTATGCGCAATTATAAATGAAGTCTTTCCTTTTGTTAATTTATCCATAGCTTTTTGAACTAATTCTTCAGTTCTAGTATCAACATTAGATGTTGCTTCATCAAGTATAAGAAATGGGGAATCCTCTACCATACCTCTTGCGATAGTTAGTAATTGTCGTTGACCAGATGATACTGAATCATTATCACTTATTTCTGTATCATATCCTTCTGGTAATGTTTTAATAAAGTGATCTAAGCCAACAACCTTACATACTTCTTTAATTCTTTCATCACTTGCTTTTCTATTATATTTAACATTTTCTTTTAAAGTTCCATTAAATAACCATGTATCTTGTAATACCATTGTGAATAAATCATGAATATTATCTCTTTTTAATTCTTTTATTGAATTACCATCTATTGTAATATCTCCACTAGTTATATCATAAAACTTCATTAGAAGATTAACCATAGTTGTTTTTCCTGCGCCTGTTGGACCTACTATCGCTACTTTTTCACCTGGTTTTATCCTAGCACTAAAATGTTTAATAGTATCCTTTTCGTTTCCTTCATATCTAAATGAAACATCTTTAAATTCTATTTCTCCTCTAACCTTAGATAAATCAAGTTTCCCTAGTTTTTCTTCATTAGATAATTCTTCTTCATCCAAAAACTCAAATACTCTTTCAGAAGCTGCGGTTATTGATTGAAGCATATTCATACTTTGACCTATTTGAGATAATGGCGAAGTAAACATTCTAACATAAGACATAAACGCTACTATTACACCAAAAGTAATAACATTATTAGATACAAGTAATGCTCCTACTATACACACGCTTACATAACCTAAGTTACCTATAAATCCCATCATAGGAGGCATTAAACCACCTAAAAATTGACTTTTTTTATTAGCAGTAAATAATTTATTATTATAATTATCAAATTTTTCATTTACCATATCTTTTGCATTATAAGTTTTAATTACATTTAAACCTGAAAATACCTCTTCAATGTGTCCATTTAAATTACCTAGTTCCTTTTGTCTAATTGTAAAATATACTTGAGATTTCTTTAGTACTAAAGCCATAAATACAAAGCCTAGTAAACTAGAGATAATCGCAGTTAAAGCCATAATAACATTTGTTGTAAACATCATTAATAAGCCACCTATTAATAAAGTAATACTAGATACTAAAGTAGATATAGATTGATTCATACTATGCGCAATTTGATCTACATCATTCGTAACTCTAGACATAATATCTCCATTTTGATGGTTATCAAAATATTTTAATGGTAATCTATTAATCTTACTCTCAATATTATTTCTTAATCTTAATGCAAATTTATTTGATACAGTAGTCATAATAATACTTTGAATATAATTAAATAATGCACTTGATAAATATAATAACAAAATTATTATAGATATAGTTTTAATCATATTTAAATCAATTTTAGGTTCTATTACCTTTTTAATACTATCTGGCATTTTATCTAACTGTTTATATATCTTTTTATATTCTGTATTCGTATCATAATTCTTCATAACAGACGCAAATTTCATTTGTTCTTCAAAAGTAATAACTACACCATCTACTTCAATATCTGAATAAGTCTTATTATTCATAATCTTTTTAGATAGTTCTTTTATATTGTTTGTATTTACTACTAATCCTTTAGATATTTCATCTGTTAAGTCTTTTAACTTGTTTGGTGAAACAATTGATAGAATAGCGCTAAAAGACGCTAAAAACAAAGCAATTAATATAAATACTTTATATACTCTTAATTCTTTAAATAATCTAATAATAGCATCTTTAAAATTCTTTGGTTTTTCAAAGTTACGACCTCTTGGGCCTCTATTTTCTTTAGACATTCTTTAATTCCTCCTCACTTAACTGAGAAGTAGCAATTTGTTTATATACTTCACATGTTTTTAATAATTCTTTATGTGTACCTATTCCAACCATTTTTCCTTCATTTAAAACAATAATCTTATCAGCATTCATGATTGTTCCTATTCTTTGCGCCACAATTAATACACTAGATTCCTTCATATTTTCTTTTAGGTTTTTTCTTAATTTAGCATCTGTCTTATAATCTAAGGCAGAGAAAGAATCATCAAAAATATATATTTCAGCTTTCTTTGCTAAAGCTCTTGCGATAGAAATCCTTTGCTTTTGTCCACCAGATATATTACTTCCAGAAGATGCAATATGTTCATCATATTTATCATCCATTTTAAGAACAAATTCTTCTGCTTCTGCTAATTTTATTGCTTCTTCTACATCTTTTTTTGTTATTTTTTTCTTACTTTTTCCAAAATTAACATTTGATGAAACTGTACCATCAAATATAACAGCTTTTTGTGATATATATCCAATTTTGTTATATAGTTCCTCTAAATCATATTCTTTAACATTAACACCATCTACAAGTATTTCTCCTTTAGTAACATCATAAAATCTTGGGATTAGATTTATTAATGTAGATTTACCTGAACCAGTTGAACCAATAAACGCAACTGTTTCTCCTTTTTTTACCTCAAAGTTAATATCTGATAATATACATTCTTCTGCATCAGGATATTTAAAACTAACATCTTTAAATACAATTGTACCTTGATCTTGTATTCCCTTTCTATTACCACTTTTTATACTGATATTAGTATCTAATACCTCATTTATTCTTTTTGCAGATACTGCCGCTCTTGGATACATTACAAATACAAACGCTAGTAATAAGAAAGACATAATAACCTGCATGGCATAACTACTAAATACTATCATATCAGCGAATAAAGATAGTTTATCAGGCAATGCTGCATTCTTAATTAAAAGCGCACCTATAAAGTATATTAAAAGTGCAAGTACATTCATAACCATAAACATAATTGGTTGAAGTAACGCAAAAGTTTTTTGATTGAATAATTGTTCTTTAGTTAATTTTTTATTAGTATCATTAAATTTATTTTCTTGATATTTTTCAGCATTAAATGCTCTAACTACCCTTATACCTGTTAAATTTTCTCTAATCAAATTATTAACATTATCTGTTAATTTTTGAATTATCTTAAATCTTGGAACTACTACAGCGGTAATTATTCCTATAGTTATTAATAAAAGTACTACCGCAAGTGCTGTTACTATACTCCACTCTGAATTCTTATTTAGTATTTTAATAATCGCCCAAATCGCAGTTAAAGGAGACTTGATCAATAATTGAAGCCCCATTCCTAAAAACATTTCTAACTGAGTAACGTCATTAGTTGTTCTTGTTATTAAACTACTAGTCTTGAACTTTTTTATTTCTTCTAAACTAAACTTTTCTGTATGTTCGAATATCATTTTTCTAACTCTATATGAGAAAATAGAAGATAAATACGCAACTATATATCCAACTAATACTGTTAGAAATAAAGAACCAAGTGCGCATAAAAGCATATACCCACCATTTATAAGTATATCTTTCATTTCACTAACATTTGTTTCTACCAAAACTGTTATTTCTTGCATAAAGTCTGGTATTTTTAATTCTAACCAAACTTGGCAAGCAATTAATGTAAATGATAACAAAACTAGTAACCATTCTTTTAATTTATAACACTTAAGTAACTTTATCATATAAACACTTCCTAATCATACGCATTATTAATAATAAACTAATTATTCTATATAGTCAATAATATTCCAAGCAACTATTAATTATTATAAAAAATAGGCAAATCTATTGCCTATTTTCATATTTTTAACAAAACTTATAATCCCATTTACTTACTTCAATTGGATCTGAATCTAATATATCTAATTCTTTTAAAGATAAGTATTTTTTATTAATAACTGCACTAATTAAGTAATTCCTTAAAAATTTATCCTCCATTACAAAATATCCATTTTTTCCCTCAGTATCTCCCCAACTATTTTCTACTTTCCATTTTTTAAAACTATGGTTAGTATTAACACCTGTAATAACCATAGAATGTTCCCCCATAGTTCCATATGTTTTAAAAATATCATTGTTTTCCATATTTAAATCCACATCAAATAGATTAGAATATCTACTCATTAGATCAATCCATAAGCCATTCTCATACTTAGTTGTAGTAGATGAACTAAAATAGACTGGTTCACTATTTTTGAGTTGATTTATTATTAATTCTTCAATTCTTTTATATTCTAGATTTAAAACTTTAGTATTATTAACCCCACTAATTAGTGTCCCCTCTTCTAATATATATGATTTATTATACTTATATTTTTCGTCTTTATATGAATATATTTCAATATAATCATTTTCCAAATCTATCCCAATGTATTTGTCATAGAATTCTTTTGGGGTAATATTTTTATCCAAATAATAATTACCATTAATATCTTTATATTCAAAATCAAATTTATCTATTGGAATACCATAGATAGAACCTAGTATCTTATAACATATATTTAAGTATTTATCTTTTAATTCATCTACATTATTTGTCTTTTCTAATTCTAAATAATACTTTCTAAGTAATCTAGATAAAATATCATTTAACTCTCCTGTATCGTTTGAATTATAGCTATTTGAAAAAACATTTTTAGGAACAACACCATATTTTTTAACTAATTCTTTAAATTCGGAAAAAGTACTCCCATCATCAAAGCCTGTTTTTAATATGTCTTGAACATATATATCATATACATTTCTGTCATAACTAGATAATCTATCCATTAATAAATTAAATCTTTCTAATTTATCATAAAACGCTATATAACTTCCTGATAATTCAAAGTTACTTAAATTACACTTTTTTATAACTTCTTCTCTTAGAATATTTAAACCCGCAAAAGACCAACATCTACCTGTGGACTTTTGATCTACAACATAATGTGTATTTATTTCTATATTAAAGTTTATGTCTAATGAGTCTTTATAATCTGTTACTAAATCTATAATGGGTGTTTTATTTAATATTTTTGTCCTAATTTCATTAGTTTCATCTGATAAATAATTGTTTCGAAGTTTCTTTAAAGTATCCTTTTTAATCATAATATCACCATTATTATTATGGTTAAAAATTAAAAAAAGATTAATAAAAATTAATCTTCTTCATCATATATTCTTCCTTTAGAATCTAGTTGTATCTCATGACCATATTCAAAAACTAATGACATACTATATAAGAATAATATTTCAAAAACATTAAATACATTGAAATCAATATCAACCGCACCATTAAATGGAATATCTAGTATTGTTTGTCCTAAAGCTGATATCATTAAAGCCGCTATTAAAAGATAAGACATTTTTTTAATATGACTAACATTTTCTAAAGTAAATGGAGTGTCACCCTTGTTAATATTTAAAAATAATAATTCAAGATGTTTTAATGCCTTTATTAGAATTATTAGAAAAGCAACTAACAAGGCAAAGCCTGTTTCTAATATAATTATTACACCAGTTTTAGAATACTTTTCTATAGATGAAGTAACTTTTTCCATATCTGAATTCTTAAAATTATTAACAATTGTTGCCCCACCAATTCTAACATCATATAAATCAGCATGCTTCACTAATTCAACAGTTTTATTATTTAATACAATTTCTCCATCATTAACATCAATACTTGCAAATGCAAAGGGAATAGAAACCATAGTAATAATTAAAAATACTAGTACTACTCTTAGAACAATACCTCCAATTTTTCCTAATAAAGACAAAATATTACTAATACCTTTCATTTGTTTTTGTTTTTCTTTCTTAAATTTAACTGCGCTCACCTTAATATCTTCATCTAATGAATCGATGTCCAAAATATTATCATTAACTAAATCATTAATATTACAATGAAAAATCTTACATAATTCTAATATGTTATTCATCTCAGGATAAGCTTCCCCAGTTTCCCATTTACTAACACTCTGTCTACTTACTAATACCTTTTCTGCTAATTCTTCCTGTGACATATTTTTTGATTTCCTTAATTTTTTTAAATTTTGTCCAAAATTCATTAGACATCTCTCCTTTCAAGCAAAATAATAATACAATAACTTATATAATTATACCAATTTTAAGTTGCATTATCATTATGCACTTTAAAGTTTGCAAAATAAATTACTCTACTAATAACAATATTATATCAAAAAAAAAGATTATGAGAAAAAGCAAATAATATAACAAAAAGAATTAATTCACTCTTTTAAATAATAATATTTCTTCAGAATTATATACTTTTAGTTTGTTTTCATGATAAGAATATCTTATTTTATCATCATCTGTATAGAAATATTTATTATTAAATTTAAATTCTTGTTTTTTCCCAAATAAATCTAGTATAGCGGTCTTATCTTCTTTTAATTCTAATGTTACTCCCAATTCATGCTCTTTTAATTTTTCAAAATCTTTTTTTAAATATGAATCCTCATCAGCTTTTAATTCTACTAACTCATATTTACCAACTAATTTAGACATTTTCTTTTTACTAATATTTAAGCTTTGTTTAGTTACTTCTTGTTTTTTTCCATTACTAATGTTTTTACTTAACATACTACATCCAGTCAAATTAATAATTGAAATAATACATAACAATAGTATTAATAATCTCTTTTTCATAGATAGCCTCCATTAATCAATATGCTTATTATAATGAATAAATTAAAAAAAGCAAGTAGTCTTGCTTTATTTTGATGCAGGTACAGCCCTTTCTTTTGTCCATGTTCTAATTCTTTGTATTTTTTCTGGATTTGTTTTTGATAAAGATACTACTTTACTTAATTCATTTTTTATAAAACTCTCTGTCAATTGAATATCTTTATTTGCTATCATCTTATAAGCAATATTCCTTATTGTAGCTTCTATATCTGCTGATGCAAACCCTTCAGTTAATACAACTAAATCATTAACAAACGCATCACTTAATTGAACTTTTAAATATTTTCTGGCATATAATCTAATTACTTCAGTTCTTTCTATATTATTAGGCAAGTCAATAAAGAATATTTCATCAAATCTTCCTTTTCTTATTAATTCTGGTGGAAGTTCATCAATATTATTAGCTGATGCAATTACAAATACTGGTTTCTTATTTTCTTGTAGCCAAAATAAGAATTGCCCTATTAACTTAGATGTAACAGGTGAATCATTATCATTTAGACCTTTTTCTATCTCATCTATCCATAACACACAAGGTGATACATACTCTGCGGTATCTAAGGCCTCTTTTAATTGTTTTTCTGATTGACCAACATATTGTCCTTGTACTGTTGCTAAATCTAATCTATATAGTGGTATACCAAATATACTAGCAGTTGCTTTAGAGCATAAACTTTTCCCACAACCAGGAACACCAGTTAATAATAATCCTCTTGGAGAAGAAATTCCTCTTTTATCTAGTTCATCTTTCTTAGTTGGATCCATTAGCACCTTCTTTTCAAATAACCACTCCTTTAAATTGTCTAGCCCTGCAATTTCAAAATCTTCTTCAACTTCTATTGCTTCTAGACCAGCTATTTCATTAAATAATTTTTGTTTGGTATATTTTAGTTCAATTAAATCATCTTTTAATATTTTCCCCCTAACAATAAGTGATGTAATTATATTCTTTGCTTCCATTTCACTCAAACCTTGAAGATATGTTGCAGCATTTGAATAATCATCTTCATCCCATTCAATAGTTATTTGGTTTAAATAGGGTTTAATAGTATTAACAATCATATCCCTTAATTCTGATTCAGTTGGATAAGCAAATTTTAAACCAATTCCTAACCTTTGAATATTACCCCATATTGGTTCATTACTTATTATTATTATAACTCCAGATGCACTTTCAGCTTTTTGAATAACATCTACCAAATATCTTGATACTATTGTTGATTCATTAATATCCGAAATATCAGTTAAAATATAGTTACAATTTTGTTTTGATTTTATATCATTGGCGATAAAATCTAAAACTCCCATTATTGTTTTTTCTTCAGTTACCATTGTTCCTGTCTTTAGATTTACTAATCCATCAGACATATTATATAAATTAAAATCAGTAACTAGCTCATCTTGTAACTCTCTTAGTAACCTAATAATTCTATTTTTTTCTACTGTATTAATAGTTATTACAGGTATTCTTGCTTGTAAATATCTTTTTAAATAATCCTTTGTTTCACTATAATTCATATTATTCACCCCATTTTATTTTATTATTTTTAATAGTCATTGATAAAACACCAGTTATATCAATTTGATTTGCTTTATTTATTAATATCTCATATACTTTATTGGTTTCTTCCATTAATACCTTTTTCATTTCTTGTTTGTTTACTTCAGTCAATTCATTTAAATTAGTTAAATCATAAATAAATTTTAATTCTTTTTTAAAATTTAACAAATATTGATCAAGTTCATAATTATTAGAAAACATATAATCCAAATTTGATATCATCTTGTTTATAGATAATTGAAATTTTATTTTTATTAAATCTAGTATCTTTGGTTCAATCATTGGAATCATACTAGAATTAACATCGCTATTCATTAGTTTTTCTTTAATATCTATATCATTTTTATTTTTTAATACTTCAATAGCTTCTATATATTCTTCGTAATTCATTTTTCACCCCTATTTATTTCTAAAGGTGGATTGATATCCCAATTTGGTAATTCTTTAATATAATCAGAACTTTGGATTTCTGGCTGAGCAAATTTATTATCCTGTATAGGTAATTTTTCAATTGAGTTTTCTTTATCTTTTGAAATTATATCATTACTTGGATTAATATCTTCTATAAAACTAATATTTTTTTCTTCTATCATATCATTCACCTATATTCAAATTTCTTCCATCACTTGATTTGACATAATTTGAAGAATTCAAAGAATCTAAATATGATTTTAATACCTCATATTTTTCTTTATTATTCTTAATTATCATATTATAATCGGTATACTCTGCAAGTAACATATCAAGAGTAGTTCTAATTGAATCACCTTTAATTTTCTTTGAATTTCTTGTAATCGCTCTTTGACTAAGCATTTTATATACAAGTAAAATATTTCCCAAAAACATTATTACTATTATTAATACAAATAAGAATTTATTACTAAATGTTATGAACATGGCAATTATACCTACTAAATTAACACCTATTGTCAGTATTAAAAGATTCCTATCATTCTCCTTAAATTCATTGTCTAGATATGTATTTAATTCCATATTAAGTTTATTTCTATCAATATTAGAGTCAACAGTTGTTGAAAAATTATCCATTGTGATGTTAATACTATCATTAGTAACATAACTATTTTTAACTTCATATGCGCCTATAATACTAAATTTAATAAAACTAAGTGCCAATTTTTGTGTCTCATTACCAACTTTATAATCACTTTTATACATAACTATATTTGTTAATAGTGATAACAAATTTACTTTTTCAGAATACATATTCTCTTGTTTTTTAAATAATTCTTCTGCTTTTACTCTATCTCCATTACAATTTAATATAAGTTTATTCATTAAATTATCTTTTTGAAATTCATTTTCTTTTGTTTCGTATTCATATATTAGATTATTTAATACGTCATCAACATTTTTATTATCATTCATCTCATTATTGATAATTTTTAAAGAATCTAGGACAGGTTGATAAGACGAAGTTGTTATTAAGTTGTTTCTTATTTTTTCAGAATCACTTGAATATGTTTGAATATAAGGAATATTAACATTTCGATTTTCATATAAAGAAATATAATCTAACCATTTATAAGTTTCATTATTTATAGCATTTAAATCACTAGATAGTATTTTTATCCACTCATTTATTTTTGTAATGATTATATCCTTACCAACATTACCATATAACCCACTTGAAACAAGATCTAATACAGTTACAAATTCGCTACTTAGATTATATGGGTCCAACCTGTTCAAATAATACTTTAACCAATTAATAGATGCTTCCTCTCTACCAAGTTTTAAATTAATAATAGAAAAGAAAATACTAGTTTTAATAGAGTCTTTTTTTAAAGCATTATTAACCTCTTTATATACATTTTCTTTATCATTTAATAGCCACGAAGAAAGAGCTGATAAAGCATTTGATAACCAATAATTAGGATTATTAACAACTAATTGTTCTCTTAAACTAATAAGAGTTTTTTTTCTTATATTAGAATTCTTGATAGAGTCTAATAAACCTTCTGCCATTCTCCTAACTACATCGTAATACCCAAATTTCTTTTCAATTTGATCATTATTATACATAATACTCTGTCTTGCATTAGTCATAATGGAGTTTTCTCTTACTTCCTTTATCAAATTCTTTAATTCATTATTTAAATCTTCTACCTTTGCTTCTACATTATTTACCTGGTTGTTTACTGAAGAAACATCTGTAATTACACCTGTCAATGCATCAGCAACAGAACCTAAATTTTTCTCTATAATATCTAAATTTGCAGCTGAAATAGCTAATGCTTCATTCACTAGACAACACCTCTATAATAATTATAACATAAAAAAATATAATAAATATAATTTTTTTATATAAATTTAGAGGTCTTTTTAATATTTATGGAGAATATAACTATAGGAGGTAATTTATATGGATATGGATTTTAAAATATTTTATAAAAAATTCTTAGAAATAAAAAAAAGAAAATGGATAAAAACAAAAAGAAAAGGATATGGTGGAATTGGATATACATATGAATGCTTAATAGGAAAGGCAGAAGATACTTTTTTTCTACCTGATTATAACGGAATAGAAATCAAAACATTAAATGAAAAAAGTAGAAGTAAACTACATTTATTTAGTATTAATCCAGATGGGGATTACCTATTTCCTATGAAAAGGATCTTAAATAAACTAGGTTATCCCGATAAAAAATACAGGAAATATAAAATTTTTAATATGGACTTTAATGGAGCGAATTATACTAATATAGGTTTTTATAAATTAGCAATAATAGAGATAGATAGAAGAAATGAAAAAATCAACTTAGCGGCTAAAGACTACTTAGGTAATAATCTAAACCTTAATGTATCATGGTCTTTCAATTTATTAAAAGAAAGAATTAATTTAAAACTTAAAAAAATGGTTATTATTAAAGCAGATAATAAAATTGTAAATGGGGATGAATATTATTATTATAAAAATATAGACTATTATAAATCTAAAGGATTTGAAACATTTTTAGAATTATTAGAAACTGGTGATATTTCAGTAGAAATCAAGATAGGAATAAAAAAAGATTTAAAACACTTTGGGGAGATGAAGAATAGAGGCGCAATTTTTTCTATAAAGAGAGAGAATATAGAAAAGTTATTTAAAAAAGTTCCATTAAACTATTTTGAATATCAATTATTATAGAAAAAAGTTTGGGACAAAAAAACAACTTATACAAGTTGTTATAATCTAAAACTGGTCGGGAAGACAGGATTTGAACCTGCAACCTCATGGTCCCAAACCACGCGCACTGCCAAGTTGTGCTACTTCCCGAAATATTCCAAAAAATGGTGCGCTCGAAGGGATTCGAACCCCTGACCTTTTGGTTCGTAGCCAAACACTCTATCCAGCTGAGCTACGAGCGCGTAACTACTTTTTTAAATGGTGGCTCCGGGCAGGATCGAACTGCCGACACCAGGATTTTCAGTCCTGT
>CAZJSD010000018.1:0-23558 GCA_964548815.1 uncultured Muribaculaceae bacterium | reverse complement strand
AAATCTTAAAAAGATTTTTGAAGAAAATGACTTGACTTATTATAGTTAGTCACCTCTTAAATAAATATATCATTATTTTTAAAAATAAAAAAGTAACTAATGTTACTTTTCTTCTATTCTTTTATTTATATCATTTTGAATTAATGCATATACTATTATATCTAATCCAAGTAAACTTAATATTAAATATAATATAGGTGTATTATTCTTTTCTCCCTTTATTTTTTCAGTAAATTCACCCATTTTATAGCACCAATATATAGAATATATTCCACAAGTTACTATTGATAATAATACAACCATACCTCCAGATGTAAAACTATCTTCTTTTGCTTCATTCTTTAATTCATTATTTAATACTGCACACCAGTATAAACCATAAATACCAAATGTTACTAATGTTAAAATGATTGAAACTGCTATATTTCTATTTTTCATATATTATTCCTCCTTTCTATCCTTATATTTTATAACAACCTTTCGATTTGGTTCTTCCCCTTCACTTTCAGTTATTATATCTTTATAATTACCTAATACATTATGAACTATTCTTCTTTCATAAGAATTCATTGAGTCCATAGTAATTGGTTCTTTTGTTTTTAATACTTCTCTTGCTAACTTTTTAGCAAGTCTTTCAATATTATTTTCTTGTTTGCTTCTATAATTTTCAACATCTACAATTACATTTATTCTCATTCCTGTTTGATTAGATAATGCTGATCTTAATAGTGTTTGAAGTGAAGATAATGTTCTTCCTCCTTTTCCTATTAATATGGAACTATTTTCTGAATGCATTGTAATTTTAATATAATTATCATTTCTATGTGTTTCTAATTGAACATCTTCTAATCCCATAGCTTTAGTTATATCACTAATATATTTTTTAGAATATTCTAAAATATCACTTTTTAATACTACTCTCAAAGTATATTTTTTCTTTTTTAATAAACCAACAGTTTCTTCAACTACATCAGTTACCATTTCATCTTCTTTAACATCTAATTCTTTTAATGCTTGAAGAGTTAATTCTTCAATATTCTTACCTTCATACTCATAAATCTTCATAATTCATTACTCCTTAATTATTTGCTTGTTTTTTCTTTTTTATTCTTTTTGCGATTAAGTTTTGTACAATTGTGAAACACGTAGAAGATATCCAATATAATGATAATGCTACTGAGAAATTAATAGACATAACTGCAATCATAATAACCATTACATTATTCATCATATTTGGATTAATATCTCCACTTTGAGGAGTTGGTGCAGTTTTATTTAATTTTTGTTGTAATAATGTTGTTCCTACAATCAATACTACTATAATTATATATTCATAATGACCACTTGTTACTGCTTTTAATGGAGTTGTTCCTAATATTAAACCAAATAAATTTCCTTCGAAAATTACTGGAACTCTATTAATTGCTTCATAGAATGCCATTAATAAAGGTATTTGAATAAATGCAAATAAACAACTTGAGAATGGATTTACACCATATTTCTTATATAATTGCATAGTTTCCATTGATTTTTTTTGCATTGATTCTTGATCATTCTTACCTTCATATTTTTTATTAATCTTATCCATCTCTGGTTGCATGGCTTTCATATTTTCAGATTGCATTGCTGTTTTTTGTGTGAATGGTGCAAGTAATAATCTTATTAATAAACCTAAAATAATAATTGTAATACCATAATTCTTAAAGAACTTATTTAGTCTTACTATTAACCATGCTAATGGTTTAACAAATAAAGTTTCCCATATTCCATCATAATTACTATCTGATAATTTAAAATTAACACACTCAGGTAATTTCTTTATATCTATTTGTTTTTTATATTTTTCATATTCTTTTACTAGGCCTTTATCTGTAGGTTGACATAATATATTTTGATATAAAGTAATCTTAACTGAATCATTTTCATAGTAGGCTGCTTTTTTTGTTTTAGGATCTTTTAATATTTGTGTACAACCTGTTAATGTTACTACTAAAAGTAATACTATAATTATCTTTTTAATATTCTTTTTCATTTTTTTCTCCTTCTAGTTTACATAATATTTCTAATAAATACTTTTTCTTTTCTTCAAAAGAAATAGTATTAATTTCTTTCCTTAATATTATAACATAATCATTTTCCCTTGAAAACACTAAATTACTTTTATCTATTATATCTTTTATTTGTCTTTTATTCTTATTTCTAGTAACGGCATTTCCAAGTTTTTTTGATACACAAATACAAAATCTATAATATTTGTTATCTTCATTTATCCTATTATATATATAGTAGAATCTATTCTTATACATCTTACCATTTTTTATAATAGAATCTATTTCAGATTGTTTTTTTATAATATTTAATTTTTTCACATCATCACCCCGATACAAAAAAAACCACAGATAATAATATGTGGAATTAATTATTTAGCTAATCTTTTACGACCTTTATTTCTTCTATTATTTAATACTTTACCTTTAATTCTAGAAAAAAATCCATGAGCTTTTTTCATATGTCTATTATTTGGTTGAAAAGTTCTTTTCATAAATCGCACCTCCAAGTCCATAAAACATATTAGATTATAATGATTTTTATTAAATAAGTCAATTATTTTTATAAAAAAAATAATAAATACATATTTTTAACAGTTTTTTGTGGAAAACTATGTTTTTTTTCGTTATAATATATAACTATAATTATTTTTCAACAATTCTAAACAAGATAGTGGAAAAGTAGTATATGTGGAATAATAAACTGTTTATAACAAAATTTGTGGAAAATGTGGAAAAACTATTTTTCTTATTATTTTTATTATAAAAAACATGTGGGGAATTTGGTGGAGAAGTAATGTGGAGAAAAAAATGACTACTTTTTTATTGAAATAAAAGGAAAAAAAGGTATAATTAAATTAGTTAAAAAAATAGGTATCGAAACCTTGGGGGAGGTGTTAACTTGGATAATAAAGATATGATTTGGGAAAAATTTCTTAGTATAATTAAAAGAAGAGTAACATCTCTTGGTTATGATACGTGGTTCAAAGATACCTATTTATATTCTTTAGGTGAAGAAGCAGTTATTGTTGTTCCTACAATAGCCCATAAAAAGCATTTAGCAGAAAGTTATAAGGATATAATAGAAGATATACTTAATTCAATCACAGGTACTAATTTCTTATTAAAATTTATATTAGAAAATGAGATAGAAAAGAAAGATACTGTGGAAATTATTAATGATGAACCAATTGAAGAAGTAGGGGTTCCTTATAATAGTTATAAAAAAGCTCATTTAAATCCTGATTATACTTTTGAAAACTTTATGGTAGGAGAGAGTAATAGATTTGCTCAAGCAACTGCACTTGCGGTCGCTGAAAATCCTGGTAAAATGTATAATCCTTTATTTATATATGGAAATAGTGGATTAGGTAAAACACATTTGATGCAGGCAATTGGTAATTATATTATTCAAAATACTAATAAAAGAGTACTATATGTTACTTCAGAAACATTTATAAGTGATTATACTGGTATTAATAATAGAAGTAATGAAGGTACAAATTATGATAAAAAAGATGATTTTAAAGAAAAATATAGAAATATAGATGTATTAATAATAGATGATATACAGTTTTTAGGAACTGCGCCTAAGACTCAAACTGAATTTTTCCACACATTTAATACATTATTTGAAGATAAAAAGCAAATTATTATATCTAGTGATAATTCACCTGATGATTTAAAGAATCTAGAGGATAGATTAAGAACTAGATTTAATTGGGGATTAAAAGTAAATATTTTTCCACCAGATAATGAACTTAGAAAAAAGATAATAAAATATAAGATAGCAAATATGAACTTTGCTTCTGAAATAGATGAAGATGTTATTGATTATATTGCTAATACATGTCAATCAGATGTTAGAAATATAGAAGGCGCATTAACTAGAGTTTGTGCTTATTCAACAATATTCTATCAGGAAAGAATAACATTAGATCTTGCGATAGAAGCTTTAAAAGGAACTATACATGGTGGAAATACTAATATTAACACAAATGATATAGAAAAAATAAAAAAAGCAGTCGCGGAACATTATAATATAACAGTAGATGACTTAAAATCTAAGAAAAGAGTATCTACAATAGCGTTTCCAAGACATATTGCTATATATTTAAGTAGGCAATTAACAGATGAATCTTTTCCTAGAATAGGTATGGCTTTTGGAGGAAGAGATCATTCAACAGTTATGAGTTCTTGTGAAAAGATATCAAATGAACTAAAAAATAATAAACAATTAGAAGAAGTAATAGAAGAAATTAAGAAAAAAATAGAATAGGGTGGAAAAATAAAAAATTATAAACAATTATTCCACAATAAAATTCGTTATAAATAAAGGGAAAAGAGTAGTTTTATACATTTTCCACTTCCATAATAATATTAATAGTATTAAAATAATAATAATTAAAGAAAAATCATTTTTGAAATAGGAGGGTTTAAAATGAAGTTTAGTATAAAAAAAGAAATATTATTAGAAAATTTAAATTATGTATCACATGCAGTATCTACTAAGAACGTAATACCTGTATTATCTGGAATAAAATTTGATCTTAAAGATGAAGGGTTATATTTAGTATCAAGTGATAATGAAGTAGATATACAAGTATTTATAGAAAAAAAATATATAGATAAAATAGAAAAAACAGGTTCTATAGTTATACAAGGTAAATTCTTATTAGATATAGTTAGAAAATTACCTGATGGAGAAATAAATTTTGAAGTTGTAGATGGATTAAAGATTATGTTATATAACAAGAATTCAAACTTTAATTTAAATGGTATAGATCCTGATGAATTTCCTAATTTAAATATGGAAAAGAGTAGTAGTCCTATTGTATTAAGTAAGAAAGTAATTAAGAATATGGTTAATCAAACTATATATGCTACTTCTACACAAGAATCTAGACCAATTTTAACTGGTTTAAACTTTAAAATAGATAATAATAAATTAGAATGTATTGCGACAGATTCTTATAGATTAGCTAAAAAAACAATAGAATTAGATAAAAAAGTAGATAATCCTATTAATATAGTTATACCTGGAAAGAATATGGGTGAACTAGTAAAAATAATAAATGATGAAGAAGATTCAGTTAATATTCATATATTTACTAATAAGGTATTATTTGAATTTGATAATATTTTATTTCAATCAAGATTATTAAATGATGTATTTCCTAATATAAGTAGATTAGTACCAACAGAATTTAAGTTGATAGTAAAAGCAGATCTTAATGAATTATTTAATGTTGTTGATAGAGCATCTTTATTAACAAATGAAAAAGAAAAGAACGTTATTAAATTTGAAACTAATGGAAATATATTAACTGTTACTAGTAATACTCCAGAAATAGGTAGAGTAGAAGAAAAATTACCAATATCTAAAGATAATAATGAGGATATTAAAATAGCTTTTTCTGCTAAACATATGATGGATGCATTAAGAACTATTAATAGTAAAGATGTTAGAATATTATTAAATAGTGAAATAAGTCCTATAATTTTAAATACAGATGATAGTGATGATTTATTACAATTATTAATGCCAATTAAGACATATTAGTGATTAAAAGTTCAAAAAAATGAACTTTTTTTTATTTTTTCAACAAAAAATGACAATTTTTTCATTTTTTTTATGAAAAATAGGGGATATTGTTTTCTTTGCGGAGAAAATAATATATAGAAATCAAAAAATGATAGGGGGAATGAACATGATTTCTTATGAAGTAAACTGTGACACATATGCTCTTATACCAGTGTCAGAAAATCAAACTAAAGTTATAGAAAAGGATAATATCTTTATTGTGGATAAACCAGTATTAGAAATAATAGATGATAGTTGTCAATATTTTGGTAGTTCTTATTTAGGAAGATTTGAAGGAACTAAAAAACTAATAGGTATATCTCATAAGGCACCAATAATAATTGAAGAAACAAAGAATCTAATATATTTTCCAACAACTTCACCTAGATTATTGAGATGTGCTTGGATATGTTTAAACAATATTAAAACATACGAAAGTAAGAATGGAAAAACAGAATTATTATTTGATAATAATAAAAGAATGAAGTTAAATATGTCCTTTGGATCGTTTGATAATCAATATTTAAGAGCAACTAAATTGGAATCAGTTTTAAGAAAAAGAATAAATGCTGCTGAATAAGTGGCATTTTTTGATAAAAAAATAAAAAAAAGGGTCAAAAATACCCTTTTTTATGATATAATAGTATTGTATGTGTAGGAGCATTATTAAGGTGGTATGGTAAAAATATGGTCAAAAAAATAGGGTTTAAATGATTTTAAAAAAATTACAGTTAAAAAATTTTAGAAATTATAATGATATAACTCTTGAATTTGATAAAAAAATAAATATTTTTATCGGTAATAATGCTCAAGGTAAAACTAATATATTAGAAAGTATATATGTATTAGCAGTTACTAAATCACATAGGACTAGTAAAGATTTATTTTTATTAAAACAAGATTCATTATTTACTAAGATTATTGGATTAGTTGAAGATAACAATAAAGATACTGAATATGAAGTGTTAATCAACAAAGAAGGAAAAAGAGTATCTATCAATAAAAATCCTTTAAAAAAAGTAAGTGAATATCTATCTAATATTAATGCAATTATGTTTAGTCCAGATGATCTTGAAATAATTAAAGGATCACCACAAATAAGGAGATCGTTTTTTAATGTAGAAATAAGTGGTTTTAATAATGATTATGTAAGATATTTATCTGATTATAACAAAGTTTTAAAATCAAGAAATGAATACTTAAAAACAAATGAAACTCTAAATAAAGAATATTTTGATATATTAACTGATAAATTAATAGATTTAGATATAAAAATATATTTAGAAAGAAGAAAATTTGTTGATAAGATTAATAAATACATTAAAAACATCTATAAAAACATAACTGGTAAAGAAAATATTAAGGTTTATTATGATTCATTTATTGATGATTGTGAAGAAGATAATCTTAAATATCAGTTACAAGAAAAATATGATAGATTACTAAATAATGAGATATTTAATCAAGTAACTTTACTGGGAGTTCATAAAGATGATTTTTCTATATATCTAGATAATGTTAAGATTAATAATTATGGTTCACAAGGTCAACATAGGGTTGCGATTCTTTGTTTAAAGCTAGCTGAGATTGAAATATATAAGGAAGAATATAATAAAGAACCAATACTTTTATTAGATGATATATTTAGTGAATTAGATAAAATTAAAAAAGGAAACATTATTAAATATGTAGAAAATGATTTACAAGTATTTATAACATCTACTGATTTAGATAATATAGATAAAAAAATAGTAAAAAATGCAGATATTTTTGAAGTAGAAAATGGAAAAATTACAAGAGGTGGTAAAAATGGCAGAAAATAATTATGATGCATCTGATATTCAAGTATTAGAAGGATTAGAAGCAGTAAGAAAAAGACCAGGAATGTATATAGGAACAACAGATGTTAAAGGTCTTCATCATCTAGTATGGGAAATTGTTGATAATGCTATAGATGAGGCTTTGGCAGGATTTTGTTCACATATTGAAATAACTATACATGGTGATAATTCAATTACTGTTGTAGATAATGGTAGAGGTATACCAGTAGGTGTTCATCCAAAAACTGGAATTTCCACAGTAGAAACAGTTTATACTGTATTACATGCTGGTGGTAAATTTGGTGGAGGAGGATATAAAGTATCTGGAGGACTTCATGGTGTTGGTGCATCTGTAGTTAATGCATTATCTAGTTGGGTAGAAGTAAAAGTACAAAGAGAAGGTAAAATATTTGAATGTAAGTTTGAAAATGGTGGAAAAACTAAACAAAAGCTAACTGAAATAGGTATTTGTTCAGAAGATGAAACAGGAACAACAGTTACTTTTAAACCAGATCCAGAAATATTTGATACAGATATATATGATTACGAAACATTAAAAGTAAGAACTAGAGAACTTGCCTTCTTAAATAAAGGATTAAGATTAACACTTACTGATGAAAGAGGAGAAGGAAAGAAAGATACTTTCATGTATGAAGGTGGAATAAGTGAATATGTTAAGTACTTAAATAAGTCAAAAACTCCTATTCAAGAAGAAATAATTCATCTAGAAGGTGAAGAAAATGGTGTTTATCTTGAAGTAGCAATGCAATATAATTCAGGTTATTCTGAAAGTATTTATTCATTTGTTAATAATATTAATACACATGATGGTGGTACTCATGAAGAAGGAGTTAGAAGAGCATTAACAAGAATTATTAATAGTTATGCTAGAAAAGCTAATATATTAAAAGAAAAAGATGATCCTCTTACTGGTGAAGATGTTAAAGAAGGATTAACAATGATAGTATCTTGTAAACATCCAAATCCACAGTTTGAAGGACAAACTAAGGGTAGATTAGGTAATTCAGAAGTCAGAAAAATTGCTGATTCAGTATTTGCTGGTGGATTTGAAAGATATTTGATGGAAAATCCAGAACAAGCAAGAGTAATAGTTGATAAAACTATGACTGCAGCAAGAGCAAGAGTAGCTGCTAAAAGAGCTAGAGAATTAACTAGAAGAAAAGGTGATTTAGATACAATTAACTTCGGTGGAAAACTTGTTGATTGTAAAGATAAAGATCCATCAAAATGTGAAATATTCTTAGTCGAGGGAGATTCTGCTGGAGGTTCTGCTATTAAAGGTAGAGATTCAATGACACAAGCGATACTTCCACTAAGAGGTAAAATATTAAATGTTGAAAAAGCAAGATTAGATAGAGCTTTATCAAATGAAGAAATAAGAACAATAATAACAGCTTTTGGAACTGGTATTGGAGATGAATTTGATTTATCTAAACTAAGATATGACAAAATAATTATTATGACCGATGCCGATGTTGATGGATCACATATCAGAGTATTATTATTAACACTATTCTATAGATTCTTTAGACCAATAGTAGAAGCAGGACATGTGTATGCAGCTCAACCACCTTTATATAGAATATCTCATGGCAAAACAAGAAAATATGTTCTAAATGAAGAAGAAAGAGATGAATATATAGCTTCACTAAATCCTAATACAAGATACGAAATAGCTCGTATGAAAGGTTTAGGTGAAATGGACGCTGAAGAATTAAATGAAACAACAATGGATATTAATCAAAGAATATTAAGAAAAATCACTGTTGGTGATTTAGCAGATGCAGATGCAGCATTCTCAAAGATTATGGGAGAAGAAGTTGCTCCAAGAAGACAATTTATTGAAGAAAATGCTGTATATGTAGAGAATTTGGATGTATAGGAGGGTTAAAATATGGATCACAGTAGAGATAGATTACAAGAAAATAATATAGTTAAAGAAATTGAAACCTCATTCCTAGAATATTCAATGAGTGTTATAGTAGCAAGAGCATTGCCTGATCTTAGGGATGGTTTAAAGCCAGTACATAGACGTATTTTATGGTCAATGTATGAATCAGGTTATACTCCAGATAAACCTCATAAAAAGTCGGCTAGAATAGTCGGAGATGTTATGGGTAAATATCACCCACATGGTGACTCATCAATATATGAAGCTATGGTTCACATGGCACAAGATTTTAGTTATAGAAATTGTTTAGTTGATGGACATGGTAACTTTGGTAATATTGAAGGTTATGGTGCAGCAGCAATGCGTTATACAGAAGCAAGACTATCAAAAATATCATTAGAATTACTTAGAGATATACAAAAAGAAACTGTTGATATGATTCCAAACTTTGACGAATCTGAAAAAGAACCCGCAGTTCTTCCATCAAGATTTCCTAATATATTAGTTAATGGAACTATGGGTATTGCTGTTGGTATGGCAACAAATATTCCACCACATAACTTAGGAGAAGTAATAGATGGTTGTGTTGCATATATAGATAATCCTGAAATAGATACAATGGGATTAATGCAATATGTAAAAGGACCAGATTTTCCAACAGGAGGTATAATCTTAGGTAATAGTGGTATTAAAACTGCATATGAAACAGGAAGAGGTTCAATAACTATAAGAAGTAAAGCATCTATTGAAGAAAAAGATGGTAAACACTATATAATAGTTGATGAAGTGCCTTATGGAGTTAATACACAAGTATTGAAAAATAAGGTAGCAGAACTTGTCCACAATAAAACTATTGATGGAATTGCTGATTATCACACTGATTTAAAAGATGGTGTAAAAATCACTATTACACTTAAAAAAGACGCAAATGCACAAGTAGTTTTAAATAATTTATATAAACATACTGATTTCCAAAAGAATTTTGGTATTATATTTTTAATGCTTGATAAAGGAGTTCCTAAAACTCTTGGATTAAAAGATATAATATCTAAGTATATTGATTATCAAAAAGAAATTATAATAAGAAGAACTCAGTATGACTTAAGGAAAGCAGAAGATAGAGTACATATATTAGAAGGTTTAAAAATTGCTTTAGATCACATAGATGAGGTAATTAAAATAATCAGAGGGTCTAAGACAGATGCTGAAGCCAAAGAAAAATTAATGAATAATTTTGGTTTAACTGAAATTCAAAGTGACGCTATCTTAGAAATGAAGTTAAGAAGACTAACTGGATTAGAAAGAGATAAAATTGAAGCAGAACTTGCTGATTTATTAAAGAAAATTGAGGAATATAGAGCAATTTTAGCAAGTGAAGAAAAGGTTTTAGCTATTATCAAACAAGAATTATTAGAAATTAAAGATAAATATTCAGATGATAGAAGAACTAAGATTGATATGACAGCTATTGATTACATCGAAGATGAATCATTAATACCAGTTGAAGATATAATAATTAATTTAACTAATAAAGGTTATATTAAAAGATTGCCAATAGATACTTATAAAGTTCAAAATAAAGGTGGAGTTGGAGTTAAAGGTATGGCAACTAATGAAGAAGACTTTGTTGAACAAATGGTAACATTAAAAACCCATGATCATGTCTTATTCTTTACTAATAAAGGAAAAGTATATAGAATTAAAGGTTATGAAGTACCAGAATTTAGTAGACAAGCAAAAGGATTACCAATAATAAATTTACTTCCAATTGAAAAAGATGAATATGTAAAAGCAATTCTTCCAGTAAGGGTAGAAGAAGGTATAGAAAACAAATTAATTACATTTGTAACAAAACGCGGATTAGTAAAAAGAACTTCAATATCTGAATTTGAAAATATCAGAGTAAGTGGTAAGATTGCTATAGGATTAAAAGAAAATGATGAATTATTATCTGTATTCTTAACAAATGGCAACGATCAAATACTAATAGGTGCATCAAATGGAAGAATGGTTAAGTTTAATGAATCTGAAATAAGAATATTAGGTAGAACAGCAAGTGGTGTTAAAGGAATTGATATTGATGATTCAACATCTTGTGTAAGTGCATCAGTATTAAATGAAGATGATGAAATCCTTATAATAACAGAGAAGGGTTATGGAAAACGTACAAATGTTTGTGAATATAGATTAACTCATAGAGGAAGTAAAGGTGTTAAGGGATTAAATGTAACAGAAAAGAATGGTGCATTAGTATCAATTAACAAAGTAGAACCAGATTCTGATTTAATTATAATTACAAATAGTGGAATTGTTATTAAGATAAAACTTGATCAAGTATCTAAGATGAGTAGAGTAACTCAAGGAGTAAGATTAATAACATTAAAAGATGAACAAAAAGTAGCAACTGTTTCAATATCTAAAAGAGAAGAATTAGAAGAAAATCAAGAAGAATCTCAATATGAAGATGGAAACGAAGTAGTAGAAGAAGCTAATACATCAGAAGAATAATATGTTTCACGTGAAACATTGAGGTTTAAAATGATAAAATATGACAATAATAAGAAAAGTAGTGATAAAACTATAAAAAAAATTAAAGAATACTTAAATAGAAAAAAATCAATACTTGAATTTAGAAAAGAAGTAAAAAAACAAACATGAATAAATTTAAAAAGGAAACAAATGAGTATTGAGTATTCAAAAAAGTATATATCAGATTAAATTAAGTATATGTTTCACGTGAAACATATACTTTTTTATATAAAATATGTAAAAAAATATTTCCCGGGAAATATTTTTATCCTTTTAAATCAACAAAAATGTATAAAAACACCAATGTTTCACGTGAAACATTAAATAATTTGACTTATTATAAAATAAATAGTATATTATAAATGCACAACGAAAAACTTGGAACCAGGTCAGGATAGAAATATAGCAGCCTTAACATTTAATTTTCGTGTGTGCTTTTTTTTATGCAAGGAGTTTTTATGAATCAAGATATTATTATAAAAGAATTAAATAAACTATTAGATAAAGCAATTATTTATGATGAAGTCCCAGTAGCGGCTTTGATTGTTTATGATAATAAGATTATTGCTAAATCTTATAATAAAGTAGAAAAAAATAATTCTGTTTTAAATCATGCCGAAATAAATGTTATAAAAAAAGCTAATAAAGTATTAAATAATTGGAGATTAGATAATTGTGAATTATATATAACATTAGAACCATGTGAAATGTGTAAAAATATAATAAAAAAATCCAGAATTAACAAAGTATATTATTATTCAAAACAGAATGATCATAAAACCGAATCTAATCCTGAGTATAGATATATTGAAAACAGTAATTTTTCTAATAAATTGAGTAACTTTTTTAAAAATAAACGCTAATGTTTCACGTGAAACATTAAAAAAATATTTCCCGGGAAATATTTTTTTCTTATTTTTTATTCTTATTTATAATTATTAATCAATGTTTCACGTGAAACATTGATTTTTGGTTTTTATGTATATCTATGTTTCACGTGAAACATTGTTGTTTGATTATTATGTTTTATTCTATGTTTCACGTGAAACATAATACCAATTTTACCTTTATTTTATATAGATTTTTGTATAAAATATGGTATAATTAATATGAAAGGAAAATGATTATGTTATACCAAGCATTATATAGAAAATATAGACCTAAAACTTTTGATGATGTATGTGGACAAAAAGTAGTAGTTCAAACATTAAAGAATACAATTAATAATAATAAATTAACTCATGCATATTTATTTATTGGTCCAAGAGGTACTGGTAAAACAAGTATTGCGAAGATTTTTGCAAAAACAATTAACTGTGAACATACAAAAGATGGTAATTCTTGTGAAAAATGTGATATATGTAATTTATCTAATAATAATGAGAATATAGATATAATTGAAATGGATGCTGCTTCTAATAATGGTGTAGATGAAATTCGTGAAATAAAGAATCATGTTACATTAATGCCTACATTTTCAAAATATAAAGTATATATAATAGATGAGGTTCATATGTTATCTTCTGGAGCTTTTAATGCTTTATTAAAAACTTTAGAGGAACCACCAAGACATGTTATATTCATTCTCGCAACAACAGAACCACAAAAAGTACCATTAACTATTATGTCTAGATGTCAAAGTTTTGAATTTAAATCAATTCCTGTTAATTTAATGAAAGATAAAATCAAATATATTTGTGAACAAGAAAAAATAACTATAACTGATGATGCTTTAGAACAAATATGTATTGATTCAAATGGTGGATTAAGAGATGGAATAGGTTTATTAGATCAATTAAATTCATATACAAATAGTAATATAAAAAAAGAAGATGTACTATTATTGAATGGTAGAGTTAGTGAAGAAGATATTAATTTGTTTATTGAATATATATATAATAATGAAATGGATAAAGCGTTTAATTTAAGTGATAAGATAGATGAAGAGGGAAAAGACTTTATATTTGTATGTGAAGATATTATAAAATATATAAAAAATTCTTTAATAGATTATCAAATTAATAATGAAAATGAATTAATAAATAAAATAGGAAAAGATAATGCGATTGATATTATTTATCAAATTACAGATTATATTAACTATATTAGAAATATTAAGGAAAAGAAAATATACTTTGATTTATTAATAATAAAATTATTAGATATATTTAATAAAACAAATGTTCGTATAGAGCAACCTAAAATTACAAGTATAAGTAAAGAAAAAGAAATTAAGATAACTAAAGATAAGATAGAGAAAAAAGAGAAAGTTGAAGTAAAAAAAGAAGAACCAATTAAAGAAGAAAAAAATGAAAACTATAATGATTATAAGGCTTTAATGGATATTAGACTTAATAATATTCTAAGAATAGCGGATAAAGAATCATTAAAAGAGTATGTTGAATTCTTTAATAATTTAGAAAGTGATCTTGATAATTTAGATGAAAGAAAAATATTTAATTTATTGTTAGATTGTTCTATTAAAGCAGGGTCAAAAGATGGTATAATAATAACGGCATCTAATAATAATATTCTTAATGAATTATATGATAGCTTTAAAGAAATAGAGGATTTATTCATAAATAAATTATCAAAAGATATTAAGGTTTGCTTTTATGATGAAGATTCATGGAATGAAAAAAGACCTATATATATAAATAAGATTAAGAATAAAGAAGAAATAAATATATTAGATGAAACTGATAGTTTAAATAAAATATATAATAAAGATTCTTCAGAAAACAATGAATTTGAAGATCTTTTAGAGATAGGAGAGTAGAATATGAATATTAATCAGTTAATGCAACAAGCACAAAAAATGCAAAAGGATATGGAAAAATCACAAAAAGAAGTCGCTGCTATGACTTTTACAGCTAAACAAGAATTAGTTGAAGTAGAAATGGATGGAAATAAAACAGTTAAGAAAGTAACTATAAATAAAGATATTGAAAAAGATGATATAGAAGCATTAGAGGATATGGTTTTAATCGCTGTTAATGATTGTATAAATCAAGCAGATAAAGCTATGGAAGGTAAATTAGGTAAATACAAAAGTATGATGCCAGGTTTATTCTAATATGAAATTTCCTAAGAGTTTAGAAGAATTAATAGATTGTTTTAAATTATTACCAGGAATTGGTGAAAAAAATGCAGAACGACTTAGTTTTGCAGTTTTAAAGTTTTCAGATGAAAATGCAGAAAAGTTTTCCACAGCAATCTCTAATGTAAAAACTAAGATAGTAAAATGTGAAAGATGTAATAATCTTACAGAGGATTCTAAATTATGTTTAGTATGTGCAGATGATACTAGAGATTCATCTACTATATGTGTTGTGGAAAGTACTAAAGACCTAATTTTATTTGAAAAATCAAATGCTTTTAAAGGAAAATATCATGTTTTAGAAGGATTAATCTCACCACTTGAAGGTATTAATCCAGAAGATATAAAAATAAATCAATTAATTAATAGAATTAAAGAAGAAGATATAAAAGAGGTTATATTAGCTTTGAATATGAGCATGGAAGGTGAAACAACATCTTTATATATAACAAAATTATTAGAAGGTACTGATGTATCTGTTACTAAAATAGCAGCAGGTATACCAGTAGGAGCAGATATGGAATATTTAGATGCACTTACTATTCAAAGGGCGCTAGAAGGAAGAAATAAAGTATCATAAAAATATTGTTACTTAAATAGAATATAATAGGTGATAATAATGAAATACTTAACTAAGTTGTTTAGAAGACTAGTAGTTAGCTTTGGTATTTTATATGCTTATAATATACTGATGAGTCATTTTAATTTACCTATACCTATTAATGTATGGACTATTGGTATATCAACAATATTAGGTATTCCAGGATTTATTGGTCTTATTGTATTTTATTTAATTAATTTCTAAAAAGAGGTAGTTATGTTAGAAAATTACATAGATGATCAACCAATAGTAACAAGATTATTATTAAATAGTTTTGATAATAATAAACTAGTACAAGCTTATCTATTTGTATCAAATGATAAGTCTTTTTTGCTGGACTATGCTATTTCTTTTTCAAAAAAATTAATAACAGAAAACTATGATGAACAAATATGTAATATGATAGATAATAATAACTATCCAGAATTAAAAATAATAAATCCTATAAATAACGTAATAAAAAAAGAACAATTATTAGATTTACAACAATCATTTCAAGTAAAACCAACTTTAGGTAATAAATTAGTATATATAATAAGTGAAGCTGATAAGTTACATGCTTCTTCTGCGAATACAATACTTAAATTTCTAGAAGAACCAAGTGATGATATAGTCGCAATTTTATTAACAGATAATCTAAATAAGGTTTTACCTACAATTAAATCTAGATGTCAAAATCTAATATTTAAAAATAAAAAAGAAGAAGAAATAAATAAACTAGATAATATATTGAATGATTATAAGACAAAAGTATATGATAAAGAAGATTATCAAGATGAATTTAATAAATTAAAAGAGAATATGATTAGTTTTATTATTCAAATCGAAAAATTAAAGATTAAGGAATTTATACATTATAAAGATTCTATCTTTGATATATATAAAACTAAAGATGAGATAATTATATTGTTTGACTTTATGTTATATTTCTATTATGATATGTTAAACTTTATGATTTCTAGAAAAATCATATATATGAATGATTATATAGAAGATATAAAGAAAATATCAGAATCAAGTGATATAGAAAAAATTCAAAATAAGTTACAACTAATAGAGAATACTAAGATAAAATTAGAATCTAATATGAATTTAAAACTATTAATGGATGAATTCATTATAAAGTTTAGCGAGGTGTAATTATGGAAGAAATAAAAGTTGCGGGAGTAACATTTTCTAAATATGGAAGAAAATATTATTTTTTAACAAATGAACTAAATTTAAGAGAAGGATTAACTGTTATAGTAGAAACAGAAAGAGGTCTTCAATTTGGTTATGTTGTAGAATTAACAACAATAAAAAAGAAAAATAATTCTGATCCAATGAAAAATGTAATTAGAGTAAGTACTAAAAAAGACTATAATCAACATAAAAACAATGTTAAAGACGCAAATAAAGCATTTGAAAAGTGTAAGGAATTAATAGAGAAAAATGGATTAGATATGAAATTAATAGATGCTTCTTATAACTTTGAAAGGACTCAATTATATTTCACATATATATCTAATGATAGAGTAGATTTTAGAGAACTTGCTAAACAACTTGCGTCTATATATAAAGTTAGAATAGAACTTAGACAAATAGGTCCAAGAGATAAAGCTAAAGAAGTAGGAGGTTTAGGACCATGTGGAAGACCATTATGTTGTTCTAAATTCTTATATTCATTTAATAATATAACTATTAATATGGCTAAAAATCAAAATATATCATTAAATCCTACTAAGATTAATGGAGCATGTAATAGATTATTATGTTGTTTAGAATATGAAGATGATACTTATTCAGAAGAAAAGAAGAATTATCCTTCAATAGGTCAAATAATAGATAAAGATGGAAAGAAAGGAAAAGTAATATCTGTTGATATCTTTAGACATTCTTATAAAATAGAAACTAAAGATAAAGATGTTATTGAAATATTCCAAGATGAAAGTAATTAATGATTTACTAGGTTTTAATATGAAAATAGTACAAGATACAGATTTCTTTAATTTTTCATTAGATTCTGTTCTTTTATATAATTTTCTTAATCTAAAATCTAATATGAAAGTAATAGATATATGTTCTGGTAATTGTCCAATCCCATTGTTAATATCTACTAAAGTTAATAACAAGATTTATGCTGTGGAAATTCAAAAAGAAGTATATGAACTAGGTAAAGAATCTATAGAAATTAATAATTTGCAAGATAAAATTGAATTATTAAATATGGATGCTAAGGATTTAACTAATAAGTTTGAAACCGATACTTTTGATTTAATCACATGTAATCCACCATATTTTAAAGTAAATGAAGAAACTAAAAAGAATGATAATAAAATAAAATCTATCGCAAGACATGAGATAGAAATAACTTTAGAAGATATAATTAAACTATCTAGAAAACTATTAAAGAATAATGGATCATTAGTTTTAGTTCATAGACCTGAAAGACTATCAGAAATAATTGTATTAATGGAAAAATATAATATTTCTCCAAAAAAAATACAATTTATTTATCCAAAAGAACATACAGATAGTAATATGATTTTAATTGAAGGAACTAAAAATGGTAATAATGCTTTAAAAGTATTAGAGCCACTTATTATTCGTGATGAACATGGAGATTATTTGGATAATATTAAAAATATTTTTAAAGGGGAGTAATTATGAGTCAAAAGAGTTATGATGGAAAACCAACACTGTATTTAGTCCCAACTCCAATAGGTAATTTAGGAGATATGACTTATAGAGGTGTTGAAGTTCTTAAGAGTTCAGAAGTAATATTTTCTGAAGATACTAGAGAATCTAAGAAATTATTAGATTACTTTGATATTAAGAAGAAACTTATTCCATGTCACAAATTTAATGAAGATGATGTATACTTAAAAGTCCTTGATTATCTAAATCAAGGTTTTGATGTTTCTATTATTACTGATAGAGGAACTCCATCAATTAGTGATCCAGGATATGTATCAGTATTTAAAGTAATTAACTCTGGATATAATGTGGTATGTTTACCTGGTGCGACAGCTTTTACTCCTGCAATAGTAAACAGCGGTCTTAATCCCAATAAATTCTTATTTTATGGATTTTTAAATAGTAAAAAAAGCGCTAAAAAGAAAGAATTAGAAGAATTAAAACTATTAAAATATACTATTATATTTTATGAATCACCATTTAGAGTAATTGAAACATTAGAGTTAATTAAAGAAATATTTGGTAATAGAAATATAAGTATTTCTAGAGAAATTAGTAAAAAACATGAGGAAATATATAGAGGAACAGTAGAGAGCGTTATAGAAGAATTACCAGATCCTAAAGGAGAATTTGTAATTGTTGTTGAAGAAAACAAAGATACAGATAATTATGATGATATAGATGTAATTGATCATATCAAAAAGCTTGTGGATAAAGGTATGAGAGATAAAGATGCGATTAAGGAAGTTGCGAAACTTCATAATTTGCCAAAAAATGAAGTATATAGAATGTATTTGGAGGTGAAAAAATGAGATTAATTGTAGGACTAGGAAATCCTGGAAAAGAGTATGAAAATACAAGACATAATATTGGTTTTAATGTATTAAATAAATATCTAGAAAAGAATAATTTAAAGCTAGATAAAGATAAATTTAATGGAAAATATACTAAAACTAGTATAAATAATGAAGATGTAATAATACTTGAGCCACAAACTTATATGAATTTAAGTGGTGATTCAGTAAGAAAAGTAATGGATTTTTATAAGATTAATATAAATGATATATTAGTAATACAAGATGATCTAGATATGGAAGTAGGAAAGATTAAATTAAAAGAGAAATCTACTTCTGGAGGTCATAATGGTATTAAAGATCTAGAAGAAAAACTAGGTACTAATAACTTTAAAAGGTTAAAAGTAGGTATATCTAATAATAAAATGATGGATACTAAAGATTATGTATTAGGTAAATTTACTAAAGAAGATAAAGAAATACTTGAAAAATCTTATGAAATCTGTTTAAATATCATAGACGATTTTTTCAAAATGAATTTCGATTTATTGATGGGAAAATATAATAAGAAGTGATTTTATGTTAGATAAGATATTAGAAATTGATAAATTTAATAATGTTGGTATAACAGGATTAACTAATGAGTTAATCTCTTTTTCAGTGTCTAATATCTATAAAAAAACAAATAGAGATATATTAATTGTTACCAATACTTTATATGAAGCAAATATTATTTATCAGTCATTATCAAAATTAAATAACAGGTGTTATTTATTCCCAATGGATGACTTTCTAACAAGTGAAGCTTTAGCAATCTCTCCTGACCTTTTATCTATTAGATTAAATACATTAAATGAGTTATCGGGAGGTAAAAATAATATAGTTATTACTAATTTAATGGGATTATTAAGATACTTACCTAGTAAAAAGTTATGGAGAGATAGTATTATTTCTCTAAAAAAAGGAGATTCAGTTAATAAAGATGATTTAGTTTCTAAATTAATGTCACTAGGTTATAATCCAGAAACTACTGTTACAAATACTGGAGAAATCGCATCTCGTGGTTTTGTACTAGATATATTTCCTATAAAAGAAGATAATCCTATTAGAATAGAATTCTGGGGTGATGAAATAGATTCAATCAGATATTTTGATCCAGATAATCAAAGATCTAATAAAGAAATAGATAAGATTAGTATTAATACATATTCTGAGTTTATTAATGAAAAAGGTTTAGATATAGAAGAAAAACAAAAGTATTTACCTTTAGTAACAAAAGAAATATATAGCATATTTGATTATTTAGATAATCCTATAACTATTATTAAAGATTATAATCAGTTAAATAATTCGTATGTTAGCTTAAGAAAAGAGATATTTGATTATGATTCAGCTTTAGATGAAAGATGTAAGACTAATTATATGTTTAATCTAGAAGATATTAAGTTTAAAGATACAGTTTATCTTTTAACTGTGGATAACTTACTATCAGGAATTAAACTAGATAAGATATATAATTTAGGGGCAAAAAATATAGAAAACTTTAAATCTAATGTTAATGTTATTAATGAATATATAAAAACTGCATTATTTAAAAAGAAAACTATAATAATATGCTTAAATAGTAATAAAAAGATAGAAAATGTAAAAAAATTCTTAGAAATAGAATCAAGAGTAACAGATATTAATCATATATATGAAAATGAATTAAATATAATTAAAGAAGACTATGATGAAGGGTTTGAGATAGGTAAATATATATTTATTACAGAAAATGAATTATTTGGTCAAAAGATAAAGAATGTTAATTATAAGAATAAATATAAGGCAGGTTCTAAGATAAAAAATCTTAATAATTTAACAGTAGGTGATTATGTAGTTCATATTAATCATGGTATTGGTGTTTATAATGGTCTTAAAACACTTACAAAGAATGGAAATAAGAAAGATTACTTAGAAATTAGTTATCAAGGGAAAGATAAATTATTTATACCTGTGGAAAAGATAGATTTAATTAGTAAATATTCAGGTAAAGAAGGACTAGCACCTAAATTAAATAAGCTTGGTGGTACTGAATGGCAAAAGACTAAGCTTAGAATTAAGAATAAAGTAAAAGATATCGCAGATAAATTAATAAGAATAAGTGCGGAAAGATCTATGAAAGAGGGCTTTGCATTTAAAAAAGATGATGATTTACAAAGAGATTTTGATGCAGAATTTACTTATGAATTAACAAAAGATCAATATATTGCGATTGAAAAGATTAAAAAAGCGATGGAATCAAGTGTACCAATGGATATGCTTTTATGTGGAGATGTAGGTTATGGTAAGACAGAAGTTGCTTTTAGAGCTATATTTAAAGCAATCGCTTCTGGTAAACAAGTTGCGTATCTATGTCCTACCACAATACTTTCTAATCAACAATATACGAATGCCCTAGAAAGATTTAAGAGTTTTGGTATAGAAATTGCTTTATTAAATAGATATACCTCTCAGAGAAGAGTAAAAGAAATATATCAAAAATTAGAAGAAGGTAAAATAGATTTAGTAATTGGTACTCATAAATTATTAAATGTTAATATTAAGTTTAAGGATTTAGGATTACTTGTAATAGATGAGGAACAAAGATTTGGTGTTACTCATAAAGAAAGAATTAAAGAATATAAAGCTAGTGTTGATGTACTTACTTTAAGCGCAACACCAATTCCAAGAACACTTCAAATGTCACTTGTAGGTATTAGAGATTTAGCGTTAATTGAAACTCCTCCAGCATCTAGATATCCTGTTCAAACTTATGTTGTTGAAGAAAGTAATGCATTAATTAAAGATGCTATATATAAGGAAATGTCTCGTAATGGACAAGTATTTATACTTTATAACAGAGTAGAATATATAGAAGAAAAGAGAATGGAATTACAAAAACTAATTCCAGAAGCAGATATAAGAATTGCGCATGGACAAATGTCTAAAGAAGAATTAGAAGATACTATGAATAGCTTTATTAATAATGAATTTAATATATTGTTATGTACTACTATTATAGAAACAGGTATAGATATACCTAATGTTAATACTTTAATAATATATGATGCGGATAGATTTGGTCTTTCTCAGCTTTATCAAATAAGAGGAAGAGTAGGAAGAAGTAATAAAATCGCATATGCATACTTAATGTATGGTAAAACTAAAGTATTAAATGAAACTGCAGTTAAAAGACTTAATGCAATTAAAGAATTTACTGAACTAGGTAGTGGATTCTCTATCGCAATGAGAGATTTATCTATAAGAGGTGCGGGAGATATACTAGGTTCAGAACAAGCAGGATTCATAGATTCAGTTGGTTATGATTTATATGTTAAGATATTAAATGATGAAGTATCTAGACTAAAAGGATTAGAAATAAAAGAAGAAGTAATTGAAAATGAAAAACTATTAATTGAGGTTGCGACTCATATTTCTAATAATTATGTTAATAATGATTCATTAAAGATTGAAATACATAAGATTATTAATAAAATTGATTCAAAAGAAAAGATTGAAGAAGTAAAGCAAGAATTAGAAGATAGATTTGGTAAATTAAATGAAGATGTTATTGTTTATATGTATAGTGAATGGTTTGAAAAACAAGCTAAATCACTTAATATTAATGATGTTGTTCAAAATAACTTATTTGTGGAATTATCTATTAATAAAGACATAGTAGATAGTCTTGATATATCAGATTTATTTGTATATGCTTCTAAACTAACTAATAAATTTAGATTTAATTATAAGAACGATAGATTATTTATTAAGTTATTATTAAGTGGATTAGATAAACATTTTATCTATTACTTTACTGATTTATTAGACTTTATATCGAAAGAGATAGTATAATTACTATCTTTTTTTCCACAATAAAGATAGGTGAAGTAAATGAATTTTATTAAAAGAATAGATGATTTAGGTAGAATTGTTATTCCAAAGGATATTAGAAGGATATTTAGTATTCAATGTAATGAAAATATGGAAATTAGTGTTAAAGATGATGAAATTATATTAAAAAAGCATAATATATTAGAGGAAAAAGACAAAGAAATAATAAAATTATGTAATATAATTAGTGATATTTCTAATAAAAATATAATAGTAACAGATAGAGAAAAGGTATTTTATTCAAATATTGAATCTATTATTAATAAAGAGATTAGTGATCAGTTAAAAGAAGTAATTATTAATAGAAAAGAACTAGAATTAGGTATAAATATAACAGATAAATACAAAATAGAGTCAAATTATATATATAAACCACTTATAGTGGATAGTAATCAAACAGGATTAATTATTATAATTGATGAAGATATCAGTGATAATGATAGATTATTGTTAGAAATTGTATCAAAATTTATTAATACTATATAAAATAAGGGTAAATTATGTTTATCTAATGTTTGTCAAATATAAAAAAATATGAGATTATATACACGACAAAAATAACTGAGTTTCATCTATTTTT
>CAZJSD010000017.1:400-24217 GCA_964548815.1 uncultured Muribaculaceae bacterium | reverse complement strand
CTCATAACCGGGCGGTCATAGGTTCGAGTCCTATAGGGTCCACCACTTTTTTTATGCAGGTGTGGCGAAATTGGCAGACGCGCTAGACTTAGGATCTAGTCCCTTACGGGGTGGGGGTTCAAGTCCCTTCACCTGCACCACTAAGAGTAAGACAGGGGAACCTGTTTTTTTAATTGTAATAATTGCCGTCTAAGAATAAAAAATATAAAAATGTTGTAATTGTTTGTAAAAATTAGACTTAAATCTAAATAATTACTTTTTTTTTTATAAAGTATAATATATAATTATATTAGGTGATAGAATGAAAGATAAAAAAGCATTTATATTTGTAATTATTCTAGGAATATTTATATTAGCTATTGTATTATTATTTTTTTTACATATTAATAAACAGAATAAAACTTATGAATATAATAAAAATTATATTAAAACTTATTTATCAGAAAAATATCCGGGTTATAAAATTGTTGGAAAGAGGTATGAAACATCAGATGGTTTTTTATATTCAACATATAGTGAAATTGAGAGTGATAGTTTAAAAAACAATGTAGTATGTTATATATCTTTAATAAATGAAAAAACAAAAATGAAAATTACAATACCATTTTTTCATCCTAAAAATGGTAAATATACTGATAGTCAATATGGTAGAAAAAATATAAAAAATATGGTAAATGAATATATAGATTATTATATCTTAATTCAAAAAATTAGTAAAAAGTATAATATTGAAATTGAAGTTGCAGACGCTGAATTTTCAGAAGCAGATAACTCTGATATATATAATTTAACAATTTATATAAATAATAAAAATAATAATAAAGAAAATATTGAAAATTTTGTTGATGATACTAAAAATATAAATACTAGTTTATATATTAATTATATTAATTATATTGTTTCAAATGATGATATATTTATAATGTTAGATCCATATACTGAATCAAACAAATATTATATTAATGGTATAATTAAAGAAAGAATGAATATGAATGTTAAAAACGTAGAAGAAAACGATGATTATGACTTTTATATGTTGAGTTATGGCGCAGAAGATAATTATGCTCGTAAAATTGAAGGTTATTATAAATTAGAAAAATAAAAGATTCTTATAAAAGAATCTTTATTAATCTAAATATAAACTCTTATATTTATTATATAATTCTAATAATTTAATATATGCTTCATTATTAATATTTTCTTTTATATTATTTAATACAGTTATATCGTTATTCAAAAAATCTTCATATTTATTTTTAACAACAATATATAAATAATCTAATTCATTATCATCGACTATTATATTGTTACTCTTTAAAAACACTTTTATATCATCTTTCTTTAATTTATCAATATATAACTTTATAACATTTATATTCATTTTCTTCACCAATAAATTATATGTATTTTTATAACCAATTATTACCAAAATATAATAGGTGAAAATATGAAAAAGAATACTAATGACAATACCAGGTTTTATTTATTAATATTTATAATTATAATATCATTTTCAATTATTATTTATACTTTAACAGATATTCAAATTATGGATAAGAAAAAATATATTAAGAAATTAGATAATTTAACTATAAAAACTATTAAAAGTACTTCAACTCCTAGAGGTAGAATTTATGATAGAAATTATAACCTTTTAGTAGATAATGTAGGTGTTAAAACAATATATTATAAAAAAGAAAAAGGTACTAGTATAAGTGATCAGATAAAGCTTATAAAAAAGATAAAAAATCATATCGATTTAGATTTTGAAAATATAAATGATGTTAATTTAAAAGAGTATTATTTAGTGACAAATAATGAAGAATCTAATAAAAAGATTACAAAAAAAGAAGATGAAAAATATAAGAAGAGAGAATTAACATCAAAAGATTTATATAATCTGAAGTTAAAAAGAATTACTGAAGATGATTTAAAGACTATAGATAAAAAAGAAGCATATTTATATTATCTAATGAATAAAGGATATTACTATAATGAGAATATTATTAAAACATACGCTAGCGAAGATGAATATGCTTATATCGCATCAAATATCTCTAATTTAAAAGGTTTTAATGTAAAATTAGAATGGGAAAGAAAGTATTTATATGGTGATACTTTTAAAACTATATTAGGTAATGTATCTAGTTCATCTTCTGGTATTCCAAAAGAGTTAAAAAATCATTATTTATCTAAAGGTTATTCTTTAAATGATAAAGTAGGAGTTAGTTTTTTAGAATATCAATATGAAGATATTTTAAAAGGTGAAAAAGCTGTTTATAGACTTAATGATGATAATAGTTATAGTTTAATTAAAGATGGAGTTAGAGGTAATGATATTGTACTTACAATAGATATAAATTTACAGAAAGAGATAGAAAAAATTCTTGAAGAAGAGATTTTAAATGCAAAAACAAATGATTATAATACTTCTTTATATGATGGGTCTCATGTTATAGTTACAGAACCAAGTACTGGAGAAATACTTGCATTTACTTCTAAATTTGTTACAGAAAAAGATGGAGAATATAAAATTTATGATAATAGTGCAGCATTACTTACTAATCCAGTAACACCTGGATCTATTGTAAAAGGGGGTTCCATTTCTGTTGGATATAAGTATGGAGCGATAGATATAGGAACAAGAATGCTTGATGAATGTGTAAAAATAAGAAATACTCCAGAAAAATGTTCATGGATTAGTGGGATAGGAGTTATCGATGATGCTGAAGCACTTGCGATATCATCAAATTCTTATCAATATAAAACTGCTATGAAAGTAGCGGGAGCATCTTATTATTATAATGGCCCTCTTCAAATAGATGAATCTGCATTTGATAAATATAGAGAAATGTATGCAGAATATGGACTTGGAACTAAGACTAATATTGATTTACCAGTTGAATCATCAGGAGTTATAGGAACTAAAAAAGATTCTGGTCTATTATTAGACTTATCAATTGGTCAATATGATACTTATACTCCAGTTCAAATATCAAGTTATATAAGCACTATTGCGATGTCCGGAAATAGATATCAATTACATTTACTTAAAGAGATAAGAAATCCTTCTAAAACAGAAGAAATAGGCACTATTAAAGAAAAAATAGAACCAAAACTAGTTCATAAAGTAGGTTTAGATGAAAAATACATAAATAGAATAAGAGAGGGATTTTCTAAGGTTATGAATGTAACTGGATATGGATATATGGGTGATGTACCAGATTCATCTGGTAAGACTGGAACTGCTGAAAGTTTTAAAGATACCGATGGAGATGGCAACATTGATAAAGAAACAATTTCAAGAGCATTTATTGGTTATGCACCAAAAGATAACCCTAAATTTACAGTTACAATCTTATCTCCAAATGTAAAATATAGTGAAACAAGTGATTATTCTTCTCCTGTAAATTTTAAAATAAGTGAAAGAGTATCAAATAAAGTGTTTGAATTTTTAAAATAATATGTTATAATCTATAAAGTATTAATGAAAGAGGAGGCAAGAAGTATGGCAGGTTCAAAGAAAAAAGAAGCTAGAAGTTTTGTTGCTTTAGAATGTACAGAATGTAAAGAAAATAATCATGTATCTAGAGAAAATTATTTTGTTTCAAAAAATAAAACAAATACTCCAGATCGTTTAGAGTTAAATAAATATTGTCCTGTATGTAAAAAAACTACAGTACATAAAGAAAAGAAATAAGTTTTTTTAGGTACTTATTTTTTTTGAAGAGATATTAATAATAGTTTGGAGGTATAAATTATGATGATAGATATTAATGATATTAAAAATGGAATGACTATTATATTAGATGGTCAATTATATCAAATAGTAGATTTCTTACATGTTAAACCAGGAAAAGGTTCAGCATTTATGAAAATGAAACTTAAAAATTTAAGAGCGGGTACTACTTTAGAAAAAACAGTTAATACAAATATTAAAGTAGAAAAAGCTAATATTACAAAGAGTCCTATGTCTTACTTATATTCAACAGGTGATGATTATGTATTTATGGATATGAATACTTATGAACAAGTTGAATTAAATGGAAATCAAATAAAAGAAGAAAGTAAATTCTTAAAAGAAAACTTAGATGTAGAACTTGTATACTTTAATGATGAATTAATAGGTGTTAATCTACCTGATAAAATTGATTATGTTGTTACTTCAACAGTTGATGCGGTTAAAGGTAATACAACTAATAATGCACAAAAAGATGCAGAATTAGAAAATGGATTAGTAGTTAAAGTTCCATTATTTATCAATAATGGAGATGAAATTGTTGTATCAACACAAGATGGAAAGTATGTTTCAAGAAAATAATACTTTCTTTTTTTGTCATATTTTTCTTTAATTAAAAATATATTTTAATAAGATATGGAGGAATATATGATAAAAAAACAAAGTATTTGGGCATTAAGTCTATTTAGTTTAATATTAGTATTAAGTGTTTACTATATAACATTACCAAATGAAATTGAAACAGTTAAAAAGGAAAAAACAAAGAGTACTGTAAAAGAAGTAAGTGATAATAGTGTAATAACTACTTTAAAAGTTGAAAATGAAGAAGAAAAAAGTAAAAAAACAAAAGAATTACAAGAAATATTAAATAAAGAAGATGCGACTAAAGAAGAAAAGAATAATGCATATGAAGAATTAAAGTTATTAAACGTAATAAAAGGTCAAGAAGAAGAAATATCCTTAAAGATAAAAAATAAATTTAAATTGGATAACTTTGTAAAGATAACAGATGATCAAGTAAGAGTTGTTTTAGTAAAAAAAGATCATACATCTAAACTTGCGAATGAGATTATGGAGTTTGTACAGTCTAATTTTGATAATAAAATGTATATATCAGTTAAATTTGAAAATGGGAAAGAGCAATAACAATTTTGCTCTTTTTTCATATAATACTATGAGTAATTAATATACCTCCTATAAGAAAGTGAGGAAAAAATGAATAAAGGAATTTTAACTAAAAGAGAAAGAGAAGTATTTGAATTATTAATAACAAACCTAACTACAAAAGATATCGCTAATAAATTAAGTATAAGTGAAAAGACTGTTAGAAATCATATTTCTAATGTCATGCAAAAACTTGGAGTAAAGGGTAGAAGTAGCGCTGTTGTTGAATTACTTAAATTAAATGAGATTTCTATATAGATTTCTCATTTTTTTTAATTATTAGAATAAAATTTAATAGGTGATTACTTATGATAAAAAGATCTTCTGTAAATAGGATAATTAGAATGACTCTTCTTTTATTTGTTTTATCTTTACTTTATCTTTTTCCTAACAAGAATAACTATAAACTTAACGTAATAAGTACATCTTCTTCAAATTATCATGATATTTTTTTATTAGATAAAAATAATTATGTTTCTAAAACAACAATAGCGGTAAAATCTATCGAAAAAGAGAAACTAGCGATAGATTTATTAAATTCATTAGTTATTGATGGGATAAATAAAGAAAAGATACCTAATGGGTTTAAAGCAATTATACCTGAAGATACAGTTATTCAAAAAGTTAAAATTAATAATGAACATATAGATATATCTTTTTCTGATAATATTATAGATAAGAATACAAATAAAGAAAAAATGATTGAGTGTATTACTTATACTTTAACTAGTATTTCAAATGTTAAATATGTACATATATTAGTTAATAATGAAAAAAATGATTTTTTTAAAGATGAATATTCAAGAGATATTGGTATTAATAAAAAAGTAGATATAAACTCTTTAAATGATATTAGTGGTATTACACTTTACTACGTATCAAAAGAAAACAATGTTAATTATTATATTCCTGTGACTAAGTATATTAATTCAAAGGATGATAAAATAAAAATAATAATAGATGAATTATCTAGCAGAAGTTCTTATGAGAGTAATTTGATGAGTTATTTAAACTATGAAACAAAACTTATGAGTTATACTTTAGAGGATAAAGAATTGAATCTATATTTTAATGATGCGATATTAAATAATAAAGATGATAACAAAATATTAGAAGAAGTAATATATAGTATTTCATATTCTATTAAAGATAGTGTAGAAGTAAGCAATATTCATTTCTTTGTAAATAATAAAGAATTTTAAAAATAACTTGAAAAATAATATTATTTGTGATATTATTTATTTGTCTTAAAAAAAGACATGTTGGCTCAGTAGCTCAGCTGGATAGAGCAACGCCCTTCTAAGGCGGCGGTCAGGGGTTCGAATCCCTTCTGGGTCACCAGATTGATTGAAAACTCGAATTTTTCGAGTAGTAATAAACGAACTAACTAGAAATAGTTGGTTTTTTTTTGTTATCAAGAAAAGGAGAGTGGTATAAATGTTAACAATAGAAACTAAAGAACTAGAAGATGATAAATATAAAAAGAGAAAAAATTTAAATCTTGGAATAATAACAATAGACTTAAAAGACACAGAAGATATGCTTTTAGTGTACCAAAGTATTTTACAATTTATAAATGAGAATGAAAAAAGTGTGTCCTAGCCAGCTCTGAATTTTTACTCCTGACACTAAAAATTTGCTGTTTGGGAAGACCCAATCCCTATAAAAAATGGACAAGAATTTGGACCAATATTATTTAAAAATGAGGTTCATTAAATGGTTCATTTGCCCATTTTTTTGTTAATTTAAAGTAAACAAAATAGGCATTTTGTTATAACATTTTTCTGACAAGTTAACAAAAAGTATAGTTTTCTGTCTGACAAATGTTATATTTTGCTGATACAAATGTCTGACAATTCAAAAAATGTCTGGCAAAGAAATTTTGTAAAATCTTTGATTTTACGGGTTAAACTCGCCACTGGTGAGTTGTTTGTCTGACACTTATCCCGATAAAAAAGCAATACACGAATTGGAACAAAAAAACATAAAAAATTAAAGAATTTAGGTTCAAAAATTTGAACCTAAAAATAATAAAAAATGAATAATAATTGTAAAATTTTTTTATATACATTTGACTTAAAAAATATCTATTGTATAATTATATTGTAGAATATAATAGAAAAGAATTGTCAGAAAGAAGGGAACAAAATGAGTAAAAAATCGGTTTTTAAATTTAATATTGGTAATTCAAATAAGGAAGAATTAGTAAAAAAATTAATTAATAATTATCTAAATGAAAATGGTTTTGTTTTTGATAGTGAAAAACAATGTTATTTAACTAATCAATCTGGAATTGCTATGGCTCCAACACAAATAGTTAATGATTTACCTAGAGATATAGAGGTCGGATATACTTCCACTTGGGGGTTTCAATATAATATTAGTAATAATTATCTTACTATTAAAGCTTTCACTAATTTATATAATCCTAATATAAAATTTTTAAATTCTAATGATACAAATTTTATACATGCAAAAATTAATAAATCACCTGCGGGTGCACAATATTATGAAAATATAAAAAATAATTTATTTCAAGAATTATCTAATAATGATATAGAATTATTGAGTGAAGAAATAGAAAAAATCAATGATGGAAGTTCAATAAGATTTATTTTCTTAATTATTGGTATTATTTTAGCCTGTATATTATTACTAGGTATGCTTGTTTTTATACTTAAAATATTAAGTAATTAATCAGATTTTAAATCTGATTTTTTTACCTATTTGGAATTTTAAAAATATATGTTATAATTTAATTAGTTAGTAGGTTTATTGCTTGCTATTAATTTGGTCCATTGGTTGTTATATTGCCACCACTTGGGCACCATTTATAAAATAACTTCCATTTGGAAGTTTTTTTGTATATTTAGAAAGTGCCCAATTTTTTGACAAAAACAGTGGTTTGTGCTAAAATAATGCTTGTTTTTTGAGAAAAAGGGGTTATTATACCTAAAATTATTTTCAAAAAATAATTATAAAAAAAGAAATAAAAGGGGTTTTTGGTATATATGACTATAGAATTATTTTCTATAATAGTTAAGAACTTGAATGTTATCATGCAAGCTCTTATAGCAAAATATATGCAGTAAGAATAGCTAATTATTTAGCTATTTTTTCTTTATATTATATTCTATCTATGATACAATTATTATAGTAAAGTAGGTGGGGTATGGAAAAGAAAGATAAAATTAGAGAAATATTAAAAGAAGGCAATATAGAAGCATTAAATAAGTATAGATATAATACATTAGGTAATATTCTTATTGATATATTAAATGATGATTTAGATAAGTTTGATTATGATATAGATGAAGATATGTATTATTTAGAAAATGTTATAAAACTACTTCCTCATTATTTAGAAAAAAATCCTAAAATAAATAATGCAGATGAAAAATTAAAAACAGTTCATCAAAACTTAAAAAAGAATTTGGTTCAAAAACCAGGATATATAGAAAAGACTAATAAGAATTATAAATTATTTAAAAATCTAATTAATGAAGTAGAAATGATACAAATGTCAATTATGTATGATTATATTGATAAATATGAAGGTTCTAAATATGAATTAATAGATTATATAATATTTGATTTAAAGAATATTTCTATTTTTAATGATGCTTTAAATAAATTCCCTTTTTTAGTAAATTACTTTGATAAAAATAATAAAAATATAATAGTAAGTGTAACAGATGCATATATAAATGAAGTTATGAATTATTGTAAAGAAACAGGAATAGATAATATAATTTATTATGATCAGGTCATTAATTCGATTATAAATTCAGATAAATTTAGATTTGATGTTATTGATAAACAAACAATTCTAAAAAGAATTAAAGAATCATTAAAAAATATTGATACTGAGAAAAATAGAAAGACTTTTTATTTGAATAATCTCATAGAAAAAATAAATGGTAATAATGTAGATTTAAATAATTCATTTTTAGAGTATAAATATAATATACCTACTTATTTTAATGAGGCGATTAATTCAGAAGTAAGACAAGTAAAAAATAATTATTCTATTGGAAAAGATAGGGAATATATAGAAGATTATATACTTTCTTTTGATGGAGAAGACGCAAAAGAGATTGATGATTCATTATCTATAAAAGTAATGGAAGATGGTAATATTATATTAGGAGTACATATCGCAGATCCATTATATTTAATAGATGAAAATAATATTATTTTTGAAGAAGCAGCGAAAAGAACAACTTCTATATATCTAAGTGACAAATCATATTCAATGTTTCCAAGTGAACTAAGTGCTGATTTAGTTAGTTTAAAAGAAAAAAAATCTAGGCCTGCAACTTCATATTATTTTATGTTTGATAAAGATGGTAATATAATTGATTATAATTTTAAGAAAACTATAATAGAAGTTAATAAAAATCTAACATATGATGATTTTAATAGAATTATTCATCTAAATGGTAATGACAAATTAAAGAAAACAGTTGATGATTTATCTATGGTATCAAATATATTACAAAGATATTATTATGTTGATCCAATATATGGAGAAATAAATAGAGAAAGAAATAATATTACAAAAACTAATATAATTGGGGCATCTAGAGGTGAAAAAGTAGTAGAAAGCTCCATGATATTTACAAATTACATGGTCGCAAAACATTTTGCAGATAGAGATTTACCTTTTATATATAGAAATCATAAAATAGATCAAGATGTATTAAATAGATTAGATAAAATTAAGAAGAAAATAATAAATGAAGACAATAATAAGGAATATATTAAATATATTGATATGGTTAAGAATATATATCCAAAAGCATTATATGGAGTAAAGTGTATTGGTCATGAAGGATTAGATATTGATTATTATTCTCATGTAACAAGTCCTTTAAGAAGAATGGCAGATGTTATTGGTCTTATATGTCTTGATAAAATGTATTTTAATGAATATGATGATAATACAGTAAATAATGTAAAAAAACTAGTTTTAAATCATTCTGATTTTATTAATAAGAAGAGAAATTCTATAGAAAAATTTGAAAACGAATATGAATTATTGAAGAGAGGAGAATAATATGATGTTATTTATAGAATATCCTAAGTGTTCTACATGTAAAAAAGCCAAAAAGTATTTAGATGATAACAAATGTACATATGTAGATAGGAATATTGTTATAGATAATCCTACAAAAGAAGAGATAAAAAAGTGGATTAAGATGAGTAATAAAGATATTAATAAATTCTTTAATACTAGTGGTTTAAAGTATAGAGAATTAGGATTAAAAGATAAATTAAAACTATTAAGTGATGAAGAAAAAATAGAATTATTATCTAAAGATGGGATGTTAGTTAAAAGACCTATATTAGTATTTGATAATAAAGTGTTAGTAGGATTTAAAGAATCTGAATGGAGTAATAATATTTGATTAATTTCTAAGATATGTTATAATTAATATGCATTAAGGAAGGCATTGTTATGAATATAAAAAAGAATAATAAAGTGTTATTTATGTTACCATCTATATTAGTATTTTTATTTATTGCGTTATATCCAATATTTAAAATAATGGTAGATGTAAAAAATGTAGAAAGTATATATTTTAGTTTAATAACTATTATAGGTTTATTAATATTTATATTTTTATGTATAGCGGTATTTGTAGAAGAAATATACTTATTATATTGTTTATATACAAAAATAGAGATGAAAATAATATTTAAAATAATATGGACTCTAGTGTTATTATTATTTAATATATTAGTTATACCATTCTTCTATATGAAATATATAACTAAAGAAAGTAAAATAGTATTTAAAACTATTCTTTACGTTATTCCTATTATTATATTTAGTTTAGTGTTTGTTTTTGGATATAAATCATATATAGAAGATATTACAAAGATTAAAGCAGAAAGAAAAAGAATTGAAGAAGAAAGAAATGTTTATAGAACAAAAGATAATATCGCAGAATTTACATTTAGACATGGTTATAATAAAGAAGAAGTTGGAGAATATGATTTATATGTAAAGAATAATGAAAAAAATATAGTTTTTACTGCATTTACATATGATACAACTCTATATGAACAAAGTACCGTTGATGAGTTTATTAATAAAGGTATTAGTGATATAGGTGCGAATAAAGAAAAGTTTGATTTATTTAAAGAAAAGAAAGTAGAAGATTTAGAAGATAAGACCATCACTACTATTGAATATAAAGGTAAAACTAAAGAATCATCTATGTGTGTTTATAGAATAACTGTTATTGCACCTAAGAATAAACCAGATTATTTTGTATATGTAGTAGAGGTAATTACAGAAAAGAATTATGATCTATATTTAAAAGAACTCGATGAAATTATAAAAACTTCAAAATTTTATTAAAAAAATTCCTTTTTACAGGGGAATTTTTTTTTTGACGGATAATATTATTATTGGAGGAGATAATTTTGAGATATATTAGACAAGAAGGTATTAGAGATTGTGGTATATGTTGTTTATATAATATTATCAGATATTATGGAGGAAATATCGATATAGAAAAACTTAGAAAGCTTACTAATACTAATGAAAATGGTACATCAATATATAATATTGTTAATACTGCGAGTAAATTAGGATTTAAGTCAAAAGCATATAAGTGTAGTATAAACGATTTACATTCACAAAGTTTTCCATTAATTTTATATGTGAAATTAAAGGAATTTAATCATTTTGTTATATTAGAGAAGATGGATATAGACAAAATAACTATTTTTGATCCAATTAGAGGAAGAATAATATATACTAACCATGAATTTGAGGAGATCTGGCAAAATATAATTATTACTTTTGAAAAAAATGGAGAAATAGTAAAAGAAATTAATTATTATGATAGATATTTAATAAACATTTTTAATGACAATAAAAAACAAATCATTCTTATTATTACTTTATCCGTTGCATGCACCTTGCTTTCAATATTCTTATCTTTGCTAATAAAAAATGTTTATGATTCAAAGTTAACTTCTAATTCATTTTTGCTGTTTCTTTTTCTTGTGTTATTTAGAAGTATAATTGAATATTATAAAAATAATATATCAATCTCTTTAAATAATAATCTTGATTATTCTATATCTAAAGAAATATATGAAAAAATATTTTCTCTTCCACTTTTTTATCATCACTCAAGACCAGTTGGTGATATAACATCTAAGATAAATGATATTTATTCTTTAGAAAATTTTTTTAGTCTTGTTACTTTATCTTCTGTATTAGATATTATTTCTGTTGTTTTTGTATTATTCACATCGCTTATAATTAATTTTCGTTTTTTTATTACAATTATATTTATAACAGTATTATATATATCAATTTATTATTTTAATAGGAATAAAGAAAAAAGTAATTTATTAGAAGTAAAGGAAAAAGAAGTTACAAATAATTCTATGCTTGTAGAAAATATTATTGGTATTGATACAATTAATTATTTAAATATGCTTGATAAAAGAGCAGTTAAACAAAATGACGCTAAAAATAATAGTATAAAATCTTATTCTAAATACATGCATTTTATATCGCTTCAAACTTTATTATTTAATTTTGTTGAATCTTATGGAATATTTGTTGTTATGTTTATTGGGTCATATTTGCTTAATAAAAATAAGATATCAATTGGAGATTTATCTTTGATATATAGTCTTTTTATTCTCTATATTTCTTCAATAAAAAATTTAGTTTCATTAGATAAATCTTATATAAATTCTAGATTGGCATATAAAAGAATTCATTCATTCTTGAATATTAAAGATAAATATGATGGCAATAGAATAGTTAAATCAATTAATAAAATAGTGTTTGATAATATATCATTTTCTTACAATAATAATAGAGTACTTTCAAAATTTAATTTAGAAATAAATAAGGGTGATTATATATTAATAAGTGGAGAGAGTGGTGCGGGGAAATCAACATTAATAAAACTATTAAATAAAGATTTATCATTAAAAGAAGGAAACATATATCTTGATAATGAAAATTTAAAAGATGTAAAAATCGACTCTGTTAGAAATAATATTTGTTATGTATCACAAAATGAATATGTTTTTACAGATTCAATTAAGAATAATATTGTTATGAATAAAACAATAAAAAAACAAGATTTAGAAAAAGTATTAAAAGTAACAATGGTTGATAAAATTTTAAAAAAGAGAAATATTAATTTAGATTATTTGTTAGAAGAAAATGGTCATAATTTAAGCGCAGGTGAAAGACAAAAGATTTTACTTGCGAGAACTCTTTTAAGAAATACAGATTATATTGTATTAGATGAAACTATGAATGAAATTGATATTGATAGTGAGAGAAAAATATTAGAAAGGATTAAGACTGAATACAAAAAGACTTTAATATTAATATCTCATAGAAATTCTAATACAGATCTATTTAATAAGAGAGTTATTATTTAAGGAGGTATTACATGAAGGAATTAGACATTAAAGATGCGAAGAATATGTATGCAGGAGGTTTAAGCGCAGGTGCCTGTGCATTGATCGCATCTGGGATATCATTTATTATTGGTATTTTTGATGGTATTACTAGACCATTTAAATGTAGATAGAAAGGAGATTTATATGAAAGAATTAACCAAGAAAGAAGAGATGAAAATGTATGGTGGAGGGGGCATATCATCTGCTTTATTAAATGCTTTATCTAAAGGGGTAAATGTATTTACTGATTTAGGTAGGTATTTAGGTTCATCATTAAGAAGAATTTTTTCAAATAATCTTTGCGATTATTAGAGAAGATTCTTCTCTTTATTTTATATTTGTTTTTTTCTTCAAAATATGGTATTATATATACTCGCGGAGGTTAAAAAAAATGAATATAAATGATTTGAGAATTAAATATAAAAAGAATGCATTAAAGATTAAGAAAATAGAACTACTAGGTAATAACTCTAATAATAAAGAGCTTGCTAGATTAAAAAGAGAACAAAACGAAATATCAAAATCTATAAGACAAAATTTATATAAAAATGTTACTAAGTCAGATATTAGAAACATAAAAGAAACTCCAAAAATAAATATTAATAAAAACAATGAGATTGTAGTTAATAAAGAGAAAGTAATTATTAATAAAACAGAAGTAATAAAAGATGAACCACCTAAAATAATTAATATTATTGGTAAGGATAATAACGATGATGATATTACAGAAGTATTAAAAAAAGAATTAATATCAGAATCAGAATTAGATGATGCAAAAGTAATATTTGATGGGAAATATAAACTTATTTATAATAAAGGTAAAGGATATTATGAGGAAGAATTAAATGAAATATTATTTCAGCATAATTTAGAAGTAGGCAACGTAGATTTTAATTTTAATATTTCTAAATTATTAAAAGACTTTGATAATAAAAATAATACTAATTTAAATAAAAGATATAAAGATAATGCATTAGTAGTAGAATATGATTTAAATAAATTAAAGAAGAAAGATAAAAAATATCTTAAACAAATGAGAAAAATTGCTAAAATGGAAGCAAAACATAATGATAATGTAATAATAAAAGATGATAGAAGTTTAAGATTTAAAACAGGTTTAGCATGTGTTGCGGCTGCAGGATTATTATTACTTGGTGGTATGGGTATTAAAAATCTAAATAAGAATAGTTCAACTAATTCTTCTAATCAAAATATATATACTACTGAGTCATCTACTAATATAGAAATATCCACTATTAAAGAGGATAGTAATATATTAAAGAAGGTAGCAAAAGAAAGATATACAAGAAAAACAATAAAAAAGAATAATAATGAAATAGTAACAAATAATGAATCAAATGATGAGTCACTTAAAATTGGTGATGCATGTACTTTAGATAAAATTGATTTATATTATGCTAGTACTGATGATAAACCAGTAGGAAATACTAAGTATATAGTTGGAAATTATTTTTATAAAGCAAGTATTATATCAGTAGTTTATAAAAATCAAGTTATGAATTTATATTATAACAATTCAATTAATATAAATGAACTAGAAAAAATATGTAAAGAAAAATATGGTGATGATGTAAAAATCTCAATCAATTTTGATTTAGTAGATGAAAATGGTAATGTTGTTATTGAACATGTTGGTTGGGTTGATAGCGCCGATTTATTAAGCAAGGGTAAAGTATTAACAAGATAACTTTACCTTTTTATTATCAAATAATTTTGTTATAATTAAGAAGGTGAATTATATGGAGAGTTATATAAAAGGATTATTTAGAAAATTTATATATGAATCAAATAATAATTACGTTATTGGTCTATTTAAAATTAAAGAAACTAATGATGAAAACTTGTTTGATTATGAAAATAGAACTATTACAATAACTGGATATTTTCATGAATTAACTATAGATGAAAACTATATTATGAAGGGAGAAGTTGTTAATAATCCTAAATATGGTCTTCAATATAGTGTTAAAGATTATGAAAGAATTACTCCAGAAGGAAAAGATGCAGTTGCGGAGTTTTTATCTAGTGGTTTGTTTCCAGGAGTAGGAAGTAAAACTGCTAAACAGATAGTAGATAAACTAGGAGAAGATACATTAAAACTAATTGAAGAAGACTATTCTAATTTATTATTAGTACCTAGTATTAAAGAAGAAAAGGCTAAAAAGATACATGAAATTTTAGTTAAATATAATGAAAGTTATAATGTAATAATTTTTTTAAATGAAATTGGTTTTACTACAAAAGATTCAATGAGTATTTATAATGTTCTAAAAGATGATACTATAAGTACAATAAAAAATAATGTTTATGGAGTAATTGATTTAGTGCCAGAGATTACATTTACAAAGGTAGAAAAAGTAAGAAAAAAACTAGATGTTGATGATGAAGATAAATATAGAATAATGTATGGAATAGAATATATATTTAGAAATAAGTGTTTTAATTTAGGAGATACATATTTAGAGATAGATGATTTATATGAAGATGTTAGAAGAATTATTGGACTAGATTTTAGTAAAGAAGAATTAGAATACTATTTATATGAATTACAAAAGTTAGGAAAAGTTGTTGTAGTAGGTAAGAAGTATTTTCTAAGTGAATATTATAATTCTGAAAACTATATTAGTGATACTTTATATTATTTTACTAATAAAAAAGATACAAAATATAAGAATATTAATAATGAGATTGAAGCAGTAGAATTATACTTTGATATAAAATATAATAAAGAGCAAAAGAAAGCTATTAAAAATTCTATTATTAAGAATTTTAATATAATAACAGGTGGACCAGGTACAGGTAAAACAACTATTATTAAAGGGATTGTAGAAGTATATAAAAAAATACATAAATTAAATTTTATGGATTTAACTAATAAAATGGCTTTACTTGCGCCTACTGGAAGAGCTTCTAAAAGAATGGGTGAAGCAGCCCTAATGCCTGCTTATACTATACATAGATTTTTAAAATGGAATAAAGAAACAGATACTTTTATGATTAATGAACAAAATAAATCAGATGTTGACTTTGTAATTATCGATGAAGTAAGTATGATTGATACGGAATTATTATGTAATTTACTTAAAGGTTTAAAAAAAGATGTAAAGATAGTCATGATAGGAGATTATAATCAATTAGAAAGTGTTGGTCCAGGGAAAGTATTAAAAGACTTAATAGATAGTGACATGGTAAATGTTATTGAATTAAATGAACTTTATAGACAAAAAGAAGATTCTTATATAGTAAAACTTGCAAAAGATATTAAAGATAATGAACTTGAAATAGATTTTACTAAAAAAAGAGATGATTTTAATTTTATAGAAACATCTAATTCAAATATAAAAGAATATATAAAAGAATTAGTTAATAAAGCATTAGAAAAAGGATATGATCCTAAAGATATACAAGTACTCGCACCTATGTATAAAGGTGAAAATGGTATAGATAATCTAAATAAAATATTACAAGAAGTATTTAATCCAGATTTAGGTCAAAAGAGTATTAAATATGGTGAAATAATATATAGAGTTAATGATAGAGTATTAAAACTAGAAAATGATCCTGATAATAATGTCTTTAATGGTGATATAGGATATATAAAAGATATAGAGGAAAAAGAAATGACAATAGATTTCGATGGAACAATTGTTAAATATACTCAAAAAGATTTTAATTCTATTAGACATGGATATGCGATAAGTATTCATAAAGCCCAAGGTTCTGAGTTTAAGATAGTATTAATGCCTATTACTAATTCATATAGAATAATGCTTTATAAGAAACTAATATATACAGGTGTGACAAGAGCAAAAAAATCATTAATAATTATTGGTAATAAAGATGCATTTATTTACGCAGTTAATAATACAAATGCATATGAAAGAAGAACTCATTTAAAGGAATCACTTTTATCTTGTATAAAATAAAAATAATTGTAAATAATAATGGTAGAGGTGATAATATGAAAAAAGCAATGGGAATGATGGCTTTAGGTATGGGTGTTGGCGCTGGAGCTATGTTTATGTATGATCAATACAAAAATGGTAATATGGCAAAAGTAGTCAACAAAGGTGCAAATGAGATATCAAAAGTAGTATCTAAACCATCAAAGAATAAAACGATTCATTAAGAATCGTTTTTATTTTTCAAATTTTTTATTCTTAATAAATTCTCTAAGTAGCTTTGTTAAAGCTCTTTTTTCAATTCTTGATACATAACTTCTTGATATATTTAATTCTTTTGCTATTTCTTTTTGAGTTAATTCTTCATAATTAAATAATCCATATCTTTTACATATAATAGTTTTTTCTCTATCAGAAAGTATATTAATATACTTTAATAATAACTTTATATTATCATTAATATTAATACTCTCAATATAATCTACATTTGGTGTTTTTAATATATCTAATAATGATATTTCATTTCCATCTTTATCATATCCAACTTGTTCGTCCAAACTAATATTTGAATTATTTTTCTTATTATTTCTAAAATACATTAGTATTTCATTATCAATACATCTTGCGCAATATGTAGTTAATTTATTTCCTTTATTTGGAGAAAACGTATCTATTCCTTTTATTAAACCTATAATACCTATACTAATTAAATCATCTGTGTCTTCCTTTACATTATATTTCTTAACAATATGCGAAACTAATCTTAAATTATGTTCTATTAATGTATTTCTAGCATTTTTATCCTTTTTTAATAATAATTCTATTTGTTTTTCTTCTTCTTCTTTTGATAGGGGTTCTGGGAATGCATTATTTGAATAACTACCAGAAAAGAACATCATATTTTTAACTAATAAAGTCAAAATACTTAACACTTTATATCACTTCCTAATAAACAATATGTAAAGTATTGTTAAAATATTCTCGGTAATTTTTTTTATATGCTATAATTAATATAAGAAAGTAGGTGATTAACATGGGTAGTTTATTGCAAACATTAGATTTGCCAGAATTATTAGTAGTATTGGCTTTAACAGTATTACCAAGTATTTTACTACTTATGTTAATCCTTTTTTCTGATAGAAGATCGAGAGAACCAGTGTTAATGCTTATAATCTGTATTCTTTCCGGGGCTTTTACAATTTCACTTTCTTTGATACTTGATAAGATTATATTAAAAGCTCATTTAATTGGTGGAGATTTGTTTACATCTGCTAATTCATATAGTGTTTATAGAATACTTATGCTTGCGGGTGTAGAAGAGTATGCAAAATTACTTGTTTTATTCTTGTTTTTATATAGAAATAAAAGTTTTGATGATATTTATGATGGTTTTGTTTATTCAGCAATTATTTCTTTATCATTCTCAGTTGGAGAAACATTTATTTATGTATTTAATGAAACAACATATGGAGATATGACATCACTTGCGATTTTAAGAAATCTAACTTCAATACCGCTTCATATTACGTGTGGTATACTGATGGGGTATTTTGTTTCTCTCCAGAAGTTTTCAAAAAGTAAAAAAAGGAGATTTTTAAATATGTTTCTAGCACTTGCGGTTCCTACTTTCATACATACACTTTATAACGTCTTCTTTTCAGTTGTATCATTATCAAATACAAATAATACTGTTATAATGATTATTTTATTTATTTTAAGTATTTATTTTATTGGTATTATGTATATAATAAGAATACATTCATTAAACAAGATTTTTATTAATAATGGTGTTTATCCAAAATTATATTCTTATTTGATGAATAAAAGTGAGTTTATAACTGGAGGTGGGGGTTTACGATGATTCCAGATGCATATTATAAAAGTATATTTGAAATAGACTATAAAAAACTAAAGAAATTGGGATATAAAAATATATTCCTAGATGTTGATAATACTTTAGTTCCTTACACAAAGGATGATGTTGATGATAAAACAATTGAATTTGTTAATAATTTAAAAAAAGATTTTAATGTTTTGCTTATCAGTAATTCTATGAGTAATAGGGTACTTAGAATAGCAGATCAACTAAAAGTAAAAGGTTACTATAATTCTGTAAAACCATTAAAAAAAACATATAAAAAAATATTAAATGAATATAATAGAGATGAAATAATATTTGTAGGAGATCAATTTATGACCGATATTTTAGGATCAAAAAGAATGAATCTAAAAGTAATATTAGTAGATAGATTGTTAAATAAAGAACCATTACCTACAAAGTTTTGGAGATTTTTTGAAAGAATTTTACTAAAAAAATATGAAAAGAATAAAGAATTTAAAAAATATAGATATTATGATAATGTAAATTAGATATTTTAATTTTAGAAAAAGTATGATATAATGTGTCTTAAGTAGAGGCGCAAAGAATAGGAAGGGATTTTTATGAAAAAGGGATTATATAAAAAACTATTGCTGTTGCTTTTGTTAGTAATTATACCTATTAATGCAAAGGCTATTAAGTTTCAGGTAACAAAATCAGCAGATAATTTAAAACCTGGAGGAACTAGTACAATCATTATTAATGCTGTAGATGTTTCTGATCAAAATGCATTAGCAGCATATAATTTATCATTAGAATTTGATAATTCTAGATTGGAATATGTTGGTGGTGCAAGTTCTACAAAAAGTGATATTAATTTGATTGGTAATGTAGTTAATATTAAGAGTAACTTTAAAGATAGTGAAACATCTAAATTTGAAGTTGCAAGATTTAATTTAGCGGTTGTTGGTAATGCATCTAGTGGTAATGCAGCATTAACACTTTCTGGAACATGTGATATAAATGATGTTGGTGCAGGTGGCTCATGTAGTATGAATAGTTCACAAATAACAGTAGCGGCCTTAGGTTCTGATGCGTCTTTAAGTTCTTTAAAAATTCCTAACACTACATTAAAACCATCATTTAGTTCAGAAGTAACAAGTTATACTGCTACTATACAAGATATTACTGAATTAGATGTTAATGCAGTAGCTAAAGATCCAAATGCTAAAATAAGTATTTCAGATAATGCAAAAAAACTTGCAAAGGGTGAAAATAAAATTGATGTTGTTGTTACATCTGAAGATGGACAAAATAAAAGAATTTATTCTGTTGTAGTAACACTTAATTTAACACCAACAGATGCAGAATTACTAAAAGCAAATGCTTTATTAAAAACATTAGAAGTTAAAGGATTTAAAATAGATTTTGATCCAGCTGAGAAAAAATATTATTTAACCGTACCATATGAAACAGATAAATTAAATGTAGTTGCTAAACCAGCTAATGAAAAAGCATCTGTTCAAATAGATGGATATAAAAGATTAATAGTAGGTAAAAATACTGTTAAGATAACTGTAGTAAGTGAAGATAAAACAAAAATAGAAAACTATCAAATTATAGTAACAAGAGAAGATCAAAAGAAAGAAATAAAGAAAACTTGTCCTGATACTACTAGTACAAAAGAATGGATATTCTTTAGTATTGCGATGTTAGTAACATTTACTTTAGGTATTGTATTAGGTTACTTCTTATGTAAGAAAGATATATTAAATAAAATATTTACAAAAAAAGAAAAACCACAAGAAGAAGCAGTAGAAGTAGAAACATTATCAGATACAATAGATTTAAGTGAAACTGTAAAAGAAGTGAAAAATAAGAAGAGTAAGAAATAGAATTTTATAATTCTATTTTTTTCTTTGAAAAAGTGCAAAAATTCAATTTTTGTGGGCAAAAAAGTGCAAAAAAGCGTAAAAAATCAAAAAAAATTGAATTTTTTTCAGTTTTATAGGGGAATTTTTGATGTCCACGGCGAATATAATTATTGGAAGTGATTTTTTATGCCCAAACCATCTTATGAAGAAATACTTGATATTCAGAGAAAAATAAACATAGTTGATGTGATAAGAGATTATATTCCACTTACACAAAGAGGAAAAAATTTCTTTGGGATTTGTCCATTTCATGATGACCATAATCCTAGTATGAGTGTTTCAAACGAAAAGCAAATGTATAAATGTTTTGTTTGTGGTGCCGCAGGGAATGTTTTTAATTTTGTAAAAGACTATGAACATATTACTTATTATGAAGCGGTTAAAAAAGTAGCGGATAAAGTAGGTATTAGTGTTAAGTTAGATACTAATATTAAAAAAGATAAAAGTAATATATATTCAAGGCAATATGAAATTTATGATATAAGTAATAAATTCTATCAAAATAATTTAAATACTAGTCTTGGAAAAAATGCGAGAAACTATTTAAAAGATAGAAATATAACAGATGAAATGATTAAACATTTCCAAATAGGATTATCTTTAGGTGATAATAAATTATCTAAATTATTATCTAATAAAGGATTTGAAGATGATTTACTTGTTAAATCTGGAATATCAGTAAGAAGTGGAAATAATGTATATGATATATATAGAAATAGAATAATGTTTCCTTTGTGGAATATAAATGGTAAGACTATAGGTTTTTCAGGAAGAGTATATGAAGGAACTGATCAAAGTAAATATATTAATACAATGGAAACGGATATATTTAAAAAAGGATCACTATTATATAATTATGAGTATGCAAGAGAATCAATTCTAAAAAATGATAAAGTAATAATTGTAGAAGGATTTATGGATGTTATTAGATTATATTCTATTGGTATAGAGAATGTATTAGCGTCTATGGGTACTGCTATAACAAATGAACAGGTTAATCTAATTAGAAAACTAACAAAGAATGTAGTATTAATGTTTGATGGTGATAAAGCTGGAGAAAAAGCTACTAATTCTTTTATAGAAGTTAGTAAAAATATAGATTTTAATACAACTATTGTTAGATTAGAAGATGATTTGGATCCAGATGATTACATATTAAAAAAAGGTAAAGATAAAATGATAGATCATCTTTCTCATGCAAAATCATTAATTGATTATAAGATGATTAATACTAGAAAGAAATTAGATATGGATAATCCAGAAGATGTTTCTAAATTCATAACTCAAATATCTAAAGAACTATCAGAAATTGAAGATGATATAGTATTTGATTTAGAATTAAAAAAGATTATTAAACTTACTGGAGTATCTGAAGAATTAATTAGATCTAGAATTAATAGAAATAAGAAAAAAGAAGAACCAGTAATAAAAAAAGAAACAAAGAAGGCAAAAGAGTCTAAATATGATAAAGCATCTAATATAATTTTATATAGTATGATAACTAATAATGACAATATTATATATTATTATGATAACCTATCATATTTGCCTAATTCATTAGATAGAAAGTTAGCAAGTGAAATAGTATTATTTTATAAAAAGTATAATAGTTTTGATTTACTTGACTTTATTACGTATTTGGAGGATAATAACGAGCTTGTAAAACGTGTTAGTGAAATTGATGAAATGAAACAGGCAAAGAATTATACAAAAGAAGAAATAGATGAATGCTTCAATACAATAAAAGAGTATTCAAAAAAGAAACAGATAGATGAATTAAGTGAAAAATTAAAAAAAGAAACAAATGAAGTAGTAAGAAAAGAGTTAGCAAAGAAAATATTTGATATTAGAATTAAGGAGAATAAATAGATGGAAAAAGTTAGTAATATTGAAAGCATAAAGAAAGAATTAAAGAAATTAAGTAAGGGTAAGGGATATATATCTGCAGATAAATTAAATTCAATTTTTGAAGATGATTCAATAACACCAGAAGAAATAGATGATCTTTATGTATTTTTAAAAGATAATGATATAGAAATTGTAAGTGGTGATTTAACTGATATGCCTGAAGAAGTAAAAGAGAAAAAAGAAGAAAAAGAAGAAAAGAAATCAGTTGATACTGCTCCAATTAAAACGATGGAAGAAAGAAAAGAAGATTTATTAAAAATAGGTAAAGAACAAGGTTTTTTAACATTCGAACAATTAGCTAATTCATTAAAAGGATTAGAAATGGATGCTGAAAGTTTAGATGATTTATATAATTTCTTAAGAGATAATAATATAGAGGTAGTTGAAGAAGGAGAAGATACAGAAGGTGGAGAAGATGTTGGTGATTTAGATTTTGATGAATCAACACTTCCTAAGAATTTAAGTATTAATGATCCAGTTAGAATGTATCTTAAAGAAATTGGACAAATCTCATTACTTTCATTAGATGAAGAATTAGCTTTATCAAAAAGAATAGAAGAGGGCGATGAAGAAGCAAAAAGAATTCTTGCTGAATCAAATTTACGTCTTGTTGTAAGTATTGCAAAAAGATATGTAGGTAGAAATTTATCTTTCCTAGATCTTATACAAGAAGGAAATATTGGTTTAATGAAGGCGGTAGATAAATTTGATTCATCTAAAGGATATAAATTTAGTACATATGCTACATGGTGGATACGTCAAGCTATAACACGTGCTATTGCTGACCAAGCTAAAACAATCAGAGTTCCAGTTCATATGGTTGAAACTATTAATAAATTAAAACCTTGGGGAAAGAAATCAGTTAGAATTGCAATA
>CAZJSD010000017.1:0-390 GCA_964548815.1 uncultured Muribaculaceae bacterium | reverse complement strand
AATTAAAAAGAGTTCAAAGACAATTAACTCTAGAATTAAATAGAGAACCTACTGAAAAAGAATTATCTGATAAATTAAAGATTCCTGAAGAAAAAGTTAGAGAAATAATAAAGATTAGTTTAGATCCTCTTTCATTAGAAACACCAATTGGTGAAGAAGAAGACTCACATTTAGGAGATTTTGTACAAGATAAGAATACTTTAAGCCCTGAAGAATATGCGATAAATGAAGTATTAAAGGATGAAATAGCAGAAGTTTTATTAACATTAACTGAAAGAGAAGAACAAGTATTAAGATTAAGATTTGGTTTAGTAGATGGAACTTGTAGAACACTAGAAGAAGTTGGTACTATTTTTGGTGTAACAAGAGAAAGAATTCGTCAAATAGAAG
>CAZJSD010000016.1:0-25296 GCA_964548815.1 uncultured Muribaculaceae bacterium | reverse complement strand
TGCTCAAACAGATGCTAAATTAAAAAGAGATAATGTAGATAATGAATATACTGCAAACTCTGTTCATTATGAAGTAGGTAAAGAAGTGAGAAATAGTATTAAAAGATTAGGTGGAACTATGCCAGAAGATTTACCAACACCAGAAAAAAGTATAAAAGAATTAGAAAATGGAAGAAAAAAATAATATATTATATTAAGAACAATAGTTTTATTGTTAACTATAATATAATTATTTTAAAATAGAAGAAATATACATATATTTTTCTGTTGCAAAAACTATTATAAAGATTTATAATAAATCTTATGTTTAGGGGGTAATTTAATGATTACTAATAAATTTGGTGCGATTTACTGTGAAAATGAAAATGGTGAATTTGAATTATATGATGTATTTTTAGTAGATTATAATGAAAATAATAATAGATTTTTAATAACAACGGGTCCTGCTAAAAAATTAAATGGGGATTTATTTAATCTTATAGATACTAAACCTGCTTCTTTTTTAGAAGATTGTAGTGAGGTAAATTTTAAAGATTATGATGAAGAAAAAGATCATATTATTTTATTTGATGATGATTTTTTAGATGAAATAGAAGAAGAACTAGAGTTAGATGACGACTTAGAGGCTTATACATATATAGCTAATAGATTAAGTAAAATACTAATACATAAAAATAATGATGGTTCTTTCTTTACAAAAGAGTGTGAAGGTAAGATTGAATATACCAAAGAGTCTATGCATAAACTTTTATTTGATAAGAAAAATAATATAGATCCAGAAGAATATGAAAGATTAATATCAAATGAACTTGAATTAGATGAATCACCTAAGAATGATGAAGAAAATGATTCATTTGCGATTTTAGTAGGTCCAATACCTGGGTCAAATCCAGCCGGTCTTATTATGCTTACATCAGCAAAATATGAACCTAAAAGAAGGCTAGACTATCAAGTTTCTGAGGAAATGACTAAACGTATTGAAGATATGAAAAAGAAATTCGAAGCAGAAGAAGCAAAGAAAAAGAAAGAAAGAAAAATAGATACTAGAAAAATAATAGAATCAACATCTAAAAAGATTGTAGGTCAAGAACCTGTTATTAAAACATTAGTTAATCAAATATATAATAATCAAATGATTATTGATGATATAGAAAAAGATGGAGATTTAGACGTAACTGAATTAGATGCTAGAAAAACATCTATATTACTTGATGGAGAAACAGGTACAGGAAAGACAGCTATTCTAAAAGATATAGCGAAACAATTAGGGTTACCAATAGTAATTGCGAGTTCTACTAATTTCTCTGCGACAGGTTATGTAGGTGCGTCAGTAACAGATTTATTAGATGATTTATTAGATCAAACGGATGGTGATATTGAAAAGGCAGAAAGAGGTATTATTGTATTTGATGAAGTAGATAAACTTGCTTTTAAGAAAGATTCTATTATTGGTAAAGATATGTGTGAAGAAGTTCAACATGAATTATTAACTTTTATTGGTGGAGGAGAATATGATGTCACAACAGAGGGGTATCCATATAGTAGTACTGAAGTCTTTAATACTAGTAAAAATACAATAATATTAAGTGGTGCATTTACTGATTTAAGAGAAGAAAAGATTAAAGAAGTAGATAAAAGTCATAAGTCGATGGGATTTAGTATGAATTCATCAGATGATTATGAAAAACAATATGTTGTAACACCAGATGACTATATTAAATATGGATTAATGAGAGAGTTCTTTGGTAGAATAAAAGTACTAACATCCACTAAATCATATAATCTAGAAGATTGTATTAATATATTAACTAAATCTACAATAAGTCCATTATTAAATTTTGAAAAAACTGTAAAGATGTATGGATATCCTGGAATAGAATATGATTATGACTTTATTAATAAAGTTGCGGAAGAAGGCATGAAGATGAAGACAGGTGCAAGAGGTCTTCAAACCGTTATGTCTGGTATCCAAAATAACTTGTTAGATTCATTAATAAATGGTGAATTTGATAAAACTAAGCCAATTAAATTAACAATTAGTATGATAGATGATTATAAAAAGGCATTTGTAAGGAAGTATTAATATGACTTATAATTACAATGGTAACTTAAGTTTTGAAGAAAGAGTAGGTCTTATTACAAAAGAATTAATGGATGAATATAATATGGATAAAGATACTGCTTTAAAAATCGCATCTATAGAAGAACCAATAACGACTTCGGATATATATGATTCTATGTATAAAAGATTTAGTAATATACTAAGAATCAATAAAGATACAAAAATAAATAATAAAGTAATTAGAGATATCTTCAAGAATTATAAAAAGGGAGAAAATGGTAAAATAGATAATTATATTAAAGAATTAGAAATATATATTAAATATAATACTGATTTACCTATATATAATTAACCGGTAACAATAGTTATCGGTTTTTTGTTTAAAATAATTATTTTTGTACATATTAATAGTAAGGAGGAAAAAATATGACACAAAAAGAATTATTATATTTAGAAGATGCGATTTCTCATGAAGGAAATGTTATGAAGATATGTGAAGATATGATTAATACCTTAGATGATGATAATTTAGTATCTTTTATGAAAAGAGAAGTAAGAAAACATATTAGTTTAAAAGAAAAGATGATAAAAAAATTGGAGGAAAAATCTAATGGATGATAAATTAATGTTTAATAATTATTTATTAATATTAAAGAGCTGTGTAGAAGTATATGTTCATGGAACTTTAGAGAGTTCTAATGATGATATAAGGAAACTATTAAAAGGTGGATTAGATGATATAATGAGTTCTCAAGCAGATACCTTTGATTTAATGACTGAATATGGTTGGTATGACATAAAAAATGTAAGGAGTAATGTTATTAATCAAACATTAAACAAAGTATGTAAAAGTAATTAACGAGTCAAATTGATTCGTTTTTTTGTAATTATTTAAAAAATTTGCTATAATTATTTCTATTGAAGGGGATGATAGTGTGAAAACAGTTGTGCATAATCATGATAACTTAACTTATAAAGATATTAACGATTTTACAGTACGTGCAAGAGCGTTACTTATTAATGATGATAATGAAATATTAATGGGATACTTAGATGGTACATATCAATTTCCTGGTGGACATGTAGAAGAAGAAGAGAAATTATCTGAAACATTATATAGAGAAGTATTAGAAGAAACAGGAATTAGAATTAAAAAGAAAGAGTATGAACCTTTTTATCAAGTAAATAGATTTTATAAGAGTTTAGATAGAGATGGTTTAAATAGATTTAAGCAATTTAATTATTATATAGTTCACACTAATGAAAGATATGATTTATCTAAAAGAAAACTAGATGAGTTTGAAGTTGAGAAAAATTATGAGTTAAGATATATACCATTAGATAAGTTATTAGATGAATTAGATAGAACTATTAATGATAATAAAAGAAATATTAGAGTATACGAAGATATAAGAGATGTAATAACTTACTATTTTGAGGAATATAAGTAAAATGTTTGTTTAACATTTTACTTTTTTAATGTATAATATATATGGGTGATATATATGAAATTAAAAGATATATTAGAAATAATAGATGGTAATTTAATCGTAGGAGAAGATACTTTATTAGATCATTTTTCAATTAATAGTAAAGATATCAAAGATGGAGATATATTTGTAGGAATTAAAGGTGAAACTATTGATGGCTCTAAGTTTTATTTAGATGCTTTAAAAAATGGCGCAAAGGGTGCGATTATTTCTAAAGGTTTTTATACTGAAACTATAGATAATAAATTTATTGTGGAAGTAGATGATACTACTAAAGCACTTCAAGATATTGCGAGTTATAAAAGAAGTAAACTAGATATTCCTGTTATTGGTATAACTGGTTCTGTTGGTAAGACTAGTACTAAAGATATGATTTCATCAGTTGTAGAAACAAAATATAAAGTATGTAAAACAAAAGGAAATCTAAATAATCATTTAGGTGTACCTTTAACTATACTTTCATTTAAAGATGAAGAAGCACTAGTTGTTGAAATGGGCATGAATCATTTAGGCGAAATATCAGTTCTATCAAAAATTGCTAAACCAACTATATCAGTAATTACAAATGTAGGAACTGCGCATATAGGTAATTTAGGATCAAGAGAAAATATATTAAAAGCTAAATTAGAAATATTAGATGGAATGAGTAATGGTAAATTAGTTATTAATAATGATAATGATATGTTACATAATTGGTATAAAGATAATAAGAATAATGCAGTTACTATTGGTATTAATAATGATAGTGATTTTATGGCTAAAGATATTAATTATGGTGAAGAAACTACATTTAAATATAATGATGAAATAGTAACTGTTAAGGTAGGCGGAGAAGCTTTTGTATATAATGCTCTTATGGGTATTGCGGTAGGTTCATTATTGGATATAGATTTAGATAGTATAAAAAAGGGTATTCTTAATTTAGAATTAACTAAACAAAGAATGGAACTAGTTAAATCAAAAAATGGTTATAGTATATTAAATGATTGTTATAACGCTAACTATGATTCTATGAAATCTGCAATTGAGTATTTAAATAGTATGAATTTACCTAAAAAGATTGCGGTTTTAGGAGATATGTTAGAGTTAGGAGAATATTCAGAAGATTTACATAAAAAAGTAGGAGAATTAGTAAGTAAAAGTAATATTAATACATTAATAACTGTAGGTAAGTTATCTAAATATATTTCTTTAGAAGCAAAGAATAATAAAGACATAGAAATATATGAATGTGATGATAATAATGAAGCTATAAAAATATTAAAAGATATTATGGATAAAGAAAGTGTTGTTTTATTAAAAGCTTCTAATTCTATGAATTTTAAAGAAATATTTGAAAATATTAAATAGGAGGTAATAATGACAAAAATAGGTGTTATATTTGGTGGAATGTCAACTGAACATAATATATCTAATATATCAGGTACATCAGTTATAAAACATTTAGATAAGAATAAATATGAAATATTTCCTATTTATGTAGATAAAAGTGGAGAATGGTATAGTTATAATAAGAATATTAATGAAATAGATATTTTATCTATAGATGAAGAACCATTAGAAATAGAGAAAATAAATAATATAATAGATTATTTAAAAGAATTAGATATTATATTTCCTGTATTACATGGACTATATGGAGAAGATGGAAGTATACAAGGTTTATTTAAATTAATTGATAAAAAGTATGTTGGTTGTGATATTTTATCTTCATCTATTTGTATGAATAAGTTATATACAAAGATAATATTTGAAAAAGCAGGTATTAAGGAAGCAAAAAGTATATATTTAAATGTATATGATGATAATTATACTTATATAGATGAAACTATGAATTATATAGATGTAGATATTAATAAATTAAATGAAATAATAAAAGATAAATTAAAATATCCAGTATTTATAAAACCATCTAATTCTGGATCTTCTGTTGGAGTTAATAAAGCTAGTAATATAGATGAATTAGATAGGTATATTAAAGAAGCATCTAAATATGATAAAGAAATATTAATTGAAGAAGAAATAATTGGAAGAGAAGTTGAATGCGCAGTACTTGGTAATGACAAAGTAGAAGCATCAACAGTAGGTGAAATATTATCTGCTAATGATTTTTATGATTATGATTCTAAATATAAGAATGAAAAATCAATAGTAAAGATACCAGCAAATTTAGATAAAGATATCATTGAAAGAATCAGATCTTTAGCAGTAAAAGCATTTAAAGCAACTCATTGTAAGGGACTTGCGAGAATAGATTTCTTTGTAACTAAAGATAATGAAATATATATAAATGAAATTAATACAATGCCAGGTTTTACTAGTATAAGTATGTATCCTAAGTTATGGGAAGAAGCTGGAATAAGTTATGAAGAATTATTAGATAAATTAATACTTTTAGCGAGTAAGTAGTTAGGTGGTGAAGAAGATGAACACATATTTATTATTTGGTGAAGAAAACTATTTAATTAATGAAAAGATAAAAGAAATAAAAGAAAAAATTAAAATAGAAGATGATAATATAATTAATTATGACCTAAATGTAGATAGTATATCCGCAGTATTAATTGAGGCATCTACAGTAAGTATGTTTTCAAATAAAAAATTAATAATATGTGATAATTCATCTTTTTTAAGTTCAACGAAAGTAATATCTGAAGAAGATATTAATGAATTAACTAAGTATTTAGAAAACCAATTTGAAGATGTTTATATAATTTTTATAGTAAGAGAACCAAAAGTAGATAGTAGAAAAAAAATAACAAAATATATTAGTAAAATTAGTAAGGTGTATGATTGTAATAAGATAGAGAGTTATCAATTATCTAATTATATAAGTAATTATATAAGGGATAAAGGTTATGGAATATCATCTAAATCTGTTGAATTAATAATATCTAAAGTAGGGTATGAATTATCTAATATAATTAAAGAATTAGATAAACTATTTATATATAAAGGTAATGATACTAAAATAACAGAAAAAGATATAGAGGACGTTATTACTAATAACTTAGAAAAAAATATATTTGAATTAACTAATGCGATAGTTAATAAAGAAAAAGGAAAAGTAAATAGCATATATAATGATTTAATAAAGTCTGGGGAAGATCCAATTAAATTAATAGTGACTTTATCAAATCAATTCAGATTAATAATGCAAGTAAAAATAATGAGAAATAGTGGTTATTCTGAAAAAGAAATAGTATCAATTCTAAAAGAACATCCATATAGAATATCACTATCTATGAAAAGTATTTTTAATGTAGACGATATAAAAAATATTTTATTAAAATTATCTAATTTAGATTATGATATAGTAACAGGTAAAGTAGATAAATATTTTGGTTTTGAGATGTTTTTACTTAATTTATAATAATTTGACTATATATATAAAATATGTTAATATGTATGTAATGAAGGAAACTTCATAAAATAAAAAAGGATACATTTGATAGTTGTGAATCAGATGTAATCCTTAACTGGATAGGCATCTGAAATCAACATTAGTTGAAATCAGATGTTGTTTTCTATTTCAATAATAATATAAATATTACTAGGAATAGGAGTAATATTATGAATATTAAAGATTTCTCTCGCTTAGTCATATTACCGCCTCCTTTCTGATAAAAACCAGAAAGGAAAAACATCTGATATATTTCAAACGTATCCATAAATAATTATAACAAACAAAAATTCGTTTATCGATGTAAAAGGCGAGAAAATATAATAAAAATACTAGAAATTTTAATCTAGTATTTTTGTTTTTATAAAAAATTCTCAAAGTAGTGTACTTTGAGAAAAAAAGTTTACTTGATGTAAATACGTCTAATGTCCTGTCCGCTACTATAAATTAATATATCATACATTTTTTTTTAAGTAAATATTTTTTGCGAAAAATGTAGAAAAATGTATTACTTTTTTTTATTATAATATCGCCGGAGGAGATGAAAGAAATGTTTAAAAATAAACGATTAAATTATTATATTGATTCTTTTTTACTGGATAAAAAAATTACCGTTAAAGAATCGACATACTGTAGGTATTTAGATATTATCAATAATTATATAAGACCAGAATTTGGTAATATGTCAGTCAAAAATATTAATAAAGATTTATTGAATAATTATTTTATAAGTCTTTCTAAAATAAATAGATTAAATAATAAAACAATAAAAGACATAATTGTATTATTTAAACAAATATTAAGAGATTGTAATATTAATTATAGTATTACTTTGCCCAAAGAAACAAAAAAGAATATACAAATACTGACAAAAGATGAACAAAAGATATTAGAAAAAGAATTATGTTCTAATATTAATTCTTTTAATTTGGGTGTTTTAATATGTTTATATACCGGAATTAGAATTGGTGAATTATGTGCTTTAAGGTGGAAAGACATAGATATAAATAATGGTTTTATATCTATTAACCATACAATAATCAGAATTAAAGATTTTGATGGAGAAAATAAAACTAAAGTGATTATATCAAGTCCTAAAACTAATAATTCTATAAGACAAATACCTGTTCCTAAACAAGTGTTAAATATATTAGTAAACCAAAAAAGAAAAGTAGATAATGATAATAATTATCTATTAACAAATAGTCTTAAATTAATGGAACCAAGATCTTGTTTAAACCATTATTATAAATTAATAAAAAAAATAAATTTAAAAAAATATAATTTTCATGTTTTAAGACATACTTTTGCGACTAGATGTGTTGAATTACATTTTGATTATAATACATTAAGTGAAATACTAGGTCATTCAAGTGTGAAAATTACATTATCCACCTATGTTCATCCTTCTATTAATTTAAAAATAAGTAGTATGCAAAAACTAGAATTGTATTAATTTTTCTCAAAGTACACTACTTTGAGAAAACCTGTCTCTATTAATATTTTACTCTTTTTTGAGTGAAATATACACTCATTTCTATTTCTTATTTAATATAGTTTTTATAATAAAGAAGTAAGTAGATAATGAACTATATTATTTAAAAGGAGGAGGTGAAACAATGAAAAAAGGTAACAAAAAGTTATTAGTTGTAGTTGCATTATTACTATTAGTAGGAGTTGCTATTGGTACATATGCTATTTATAGAACAAGTGCAACAGGTAATGCTACAGTTGCTACTGCAGCTTGGTCAGTAAAAGTTAATGGTACTGATACTGAAACTGGTGCATTTACTTTTAGTGCTGGTGATATCACTTGGACAACTAATACTTCAGCAAACCCTGATAAGATAGCTCCAGGATCATCTGGTACTATAACACTTGAAATAGATGCAACTGGATCAGAAGTTAATGTAGATTATACTGCTACAGTAGGAACTATATTAGTAGATGGAGTAGCTAATACTAATTCAGGTTTTACAGTAACACCACATGCAGCTGCTGATGGTTCTGGAACTATTTCTTATGATACTACTGCTAATGCTATGAAGAAAACAATAACATTTGATGTAGTATGGACAGGAACAGATTCAGATACAACAGCTAAAGATACTGCAGATATGGCTATGGATGGAATTGATATTACTATTCCAGTAACAGTAACTGCTAAACAACATTTAGGTGCTTAATAGATTAAGAATAATATTTGACTATTATTCTTCTTTCCTTTAAAGTCTATAAAATTTTTATAGGCTTTAAAGGGGAGTTATAAAGGATGTGTTTTATGAAAAAAGATAAAATAAATATGATTATTAAGATAGTTTTAATAGTAATAATTATCATTCTTTTAATACATAATTGTAGTTTGCTTTCACTTATTAAAGATAATAATAAAAAGAAAAAAACTCCAACAGGAAATGTTGATATATTTGAAATAATATGTGAAAAAGATACGTGTGAAGTAGATGATAATGATTTAAATGTAACTAGTATTAATGGTATTGATAATACAAATAGAACTAAACCTGCTTCAAAGACAGACGATGATAAGCAAGATGAAGGAGAAGGATTTATTATATCTGATAAAGATATAATATGGTCTAGTACTAATAAACTTAGAATTTTTAGTAATCCAGTTTATGACATGAATTCTAAGATAGCTCCTGGGGATAGTAATATCTATCAATTTGTTATTAAGAATAATACTAAAAATAACATTAAATACAATATTACTTTTAAGGAAAATAATACTTATAACATGAATATGAAATATAGATTAAAAAAAGGAAATATATATGTTGCAGGTAATACTGATTATGTTAGTTATAATGAATTAAATCAAAATAATATCAAAATAAATAGTAATGAAAGTCATACATATTATCTTGAATGGAAGTGGCTTGGTACTGATAATGATAACAGTTTATCAGGTATAGATAATGCGTACGATATAATCATTAAGATTGAGGCTGAAAGTATAAATGAGTAAAGTTTTTAAAATAATATCAGATATTTTATTAGTATTAGTAATACTAATATTATCGTTGTATTTAATACTAAAATATACAAATAAGATAGGTATATACAAAGTAGTAACTGGTTCTATGGAAACTAATATACATCCTGGTGATTATATAATAGTAAAAACATGTGAGGATTATAAAAAAGGGGATATTGTAACATATAAAAACAAAGGTACTTATATTACACATAGAATTATAAAAGTAGATAATGATAAAATAATTACTAAGGGAGACGCAAATAATACAGCAGATGAAGAGATAGATAAACAAGCTGTTGTAGGGAAATATATATTTAAACATAATATATTAAACTTTATTATGGATTATAAATTTATAATAATAGGTTTAATTATACTAATGTTTATAATTAGTGAAATGATAAATAGAGTATAAAGGATGTGGAAAGTATGAAAAAAAAATTTGCATTATTATTTGTAATAATATCTTTTGCTTTGTTTTCATACTTAACTTATTCTTTATATAGAAGTGGAAGTGGGGGAACAGCATCTCTTGCTTCTGCTACATTTTCTGTTCAATTAGCAGGGGAGAATCAGAATATTTCAATAATGCCAGGAAATACAACACAGAATTATATAGTAACAGTAACAAATGGTTCAGAGGTAGATGTGTCATATAAAATTGTTATAACTAATTTACCCACTGGTTCTCAGATTAAACTAGATAATGGTTCTTATGTTACAGAAACAAGTGGAGAGGTAGTTTTTAATAATGTAGGAACTATTTTATATGGAGGTTCTCCAGTAAATCATACATTAACTTTTAATTCTTCATTAACTGGAGAAGAAGTAACTAATCAAAGTATTAGTATAGATGTTGAATTTAAACAGTTGTTAAATTAAAAATAATGGGAAGGAGTGATAATTATGCGTAAGAATAAAATAGTAATTATGATTATTATATTTCTTTTAGTTTGCATAATTATTATTCCATCTTCAAAAGCAATATATAGAGAAACAAAAGAAAAAAGAATAAATATGACAGTAACAAAACCTAGTTACATAATTAGATACAATAATAATGGTGGTTCTGGTTCACTTGCTGATCAAACAATTAAATATGGTGTTACAGAAAACTTAAGAACTAATACATTTACAAAAACAGGGTATAAATTCATAGGTTGGAATACACAGGCTGATGGGCAAGGCACTAGTTACACAGATTCACATAGTGTATCAAACTTATCTTCAACAAATGGAGATATTATAACTCTATATGCACAGTGGATGAGAGTAATGGCAGAGAATGTTGAATATCATGAAGATGAAGTAAGTTGTAGTGATACACAATGTATGATAGATGAACTATATTATATGTTATATTAAAAGGAGTAAAGTATGAAAAAAATATTTAGAATAATTAAGAGAAAAAGAAAAACTTTATTTATTATTGTAATAACATCAATTGTGTCAATGAGTACTGTATATGGCGCAACAATATTATTTCAAGCAAATGAAGTAGGATATGATAATTCAAATACAGGATTTAAAGATAGTAATAATCAAGATGTAGAAGATGTACAAACGGCGTTAGATGAACTTTATGCAAAAGCAAGTGCCTGTTCTGTAAGAAATATATGCCCAGTAGGAATGAAAAGAGTAGAAGGAACAAATGGAGAGTATTCATGTGTAAATCCAAAATCTCCAGAAAGTTATATAAAATCATTAAATACTGAAGGAGATACAATATCAACAACAGATCATTATAATGAACTTAGATTTATAGGTTCTAATCCACCAAACTATGTAAGATTTAATAATCAAACATGGAGAATAATAGGAATATTTGATGGTAAGATGAAACTTGTTGCTAACCCAATAGGTAATTATTCATTTGATACTTCAAAAGAAGATGTAAATAATGGATATGGAGTAAATGCTTGGGAAAATTCAGATTTAATGAAACTATTAAATCCAGGATATGAAAATAATACAGATTTAAAATGTAAAACAGGTACTTCAGTAACTAGTGGAGTATGTAATTGTGGAGATAATTCAGCTAGCGCATATGAAGATACAAATCCAGAAGTAAATAATAGTTTATATTGGACTGGTTCTAGTGGATTGTGTTACACATATGGTAATTATCAAGCATCATCATGTAGTTTCACTTCAAATGGATTAACAGATACAACAAGTAGAAGTATGATAGATGATGCGACTTGGTATTTAGGAGCTAACGCTGCTTCCGCAGATTTATGGGGAGCTGGAGAAATAATGACTGCAAGTTATATGTATGATTTTGAAAGAGGAAGTTATACAGGTAAACAATGTTCAAGTTCAAATGCATACTGTACAGATACAGTAACAAGAAATAATCCACCAACATGGACAGGTAAAGTAGGATTAATATATCCAAGTGATTATGCATACGCAACAGGTGGAGGATCAACATATGATAGAGATACATGTCTAAGTAAACAAGTAGGTTATGTTAGCGCAAGTACTACTCCTAACTGGCAAAATACTTATACAGATTGTAAAAATAATGACTGGCTACTTAATACATCAATGTGGACATGGTCGCTTTCGCCTTATGCGTATTCGTGGGACTCGAGTAATGTGTTCATTGTGAACTCTCCTGGTTATGTCAGCTACACTCACGCTATGAGCGCTGGGTCTGTTCGTCCCGTAGTCTTCTTGAAATCAAGCGTTTCAATCACCAGAGGTGATGGAACGCAATCCAAACCATTTGAACTTTCAAATTAAACGATAGAAAAGTAAATAAAATATATAAATAAAATGATAATCCATGCCCCTCTATAAGGGGTGGCATGGGTATAAGAAAGGATTCTACAAGTAGATTTATATGAAATATAATACAAGGTATTGGTTTTTAAAAAATATGTATCCCAACTTTTTAGTATTGTTCAAATCATCTAAAAACAAATTAGGATACAAAGTTTATGGCTATGATAAATATATTCTAGATGGAATTAGAAAATACACTACTAATATAAATGTAATAATAGATAGATTAAATAAATTAAATATAAATTATATTATTATTGATAATCTTGATATTATTAAATTTGTAAATTACAAAAACAATAACTATGTTAATTATTTATATAAATTTATGTGTTTAAATATATTAAGTAGAATTAGGGTATGTGTGTTAAGGTTATGACTTTGTGTGTTTACTTTTGGCGTATTGTTGGTCGCTTTCGCCTAATGCGAATTCGTGGAACTCGAATAATGTGTTCAATGTGAACTCTACTGGTAATGTCAACAACAATAACGCTATGAACGCTGGGTCTGTTCGTCCCGTAGACTATTATAATTATCAGTCTATATCCCGTAGTTTTTTATTTATTCGGGTATTATTTTCTCGTAAATAATATGATAATTGTAGAAGACAACATATATCCTTGGATTTTATCCTAAAGATAGTACAAGACGATGAGGTATACGTACCAATTCTATAACCTTGTAATATTTCAAGGAAGAAATATTTCTTCCTTGAATCATTTAATGGAGGTGTCTATGATAATATTTAGAAAATCAGGTAATTTTTATTCTGTATTTGATGATGATGCGATAATTCTTCATTCATTATTTAATTATAAAATAAAAGATTCTAGAGTAGGTTTTCCAGTAAATAGTATTGATAAGGTTACTGAAAAATTAAAAGAACTTCATATTGATTATAAACTAGATGATATTATTATTCATTTTGAAGATAATAAATATGATAATGTATTAATAGAATCTAAAAATAAAAGTTCTTTAGATTACAAAATTAGAGAAATAGAAGATAGAATTAATAATTCTGATTATAATACTTTAAATAAACTAATTGAAGTTATAGATAGATTCTTTGATGAAAGACGAAAAGTTTAAAATAGTTGTATTAACTAAAGAATTTTTATTTGATATAAATGATATATTATGTAGATTTCCAAATAATGAAAAAGTATTAAAAGATAAAATGAAGTCTATTATTTATGAAATGTTAGAGTTGATTTATGCGGCAAATTATATGTCTCTTGATAAATATAAAAAAGAAAGGAACCAATTACAAATTAAAATTTTATCTAAAATTAGTTTAATTGATTTATTACTTGAAGAATCATATAGAAAAGGTTATATTACCGAATCTATTTTTCATAATAAATCTGCAGTATTAACGAATTTAAGTGTCATGGTTAAGAGGTGGATTGTATATGAAAAAAGTAACAGTAAGGGAAATTCTTGATTTTTATGATAATACATTATGTAAGACAGTTAAAGGAAAAGATAAATTAATAAAGTTTGAAATGAAAAAATCTGAATATGTCAAATATGTTTCAGATGTATTAAATGGAAAAGAAAAACTTTCACATTATTATAATATTTTTTTAATATATGAACCAAAGCCAAGACTTATAATGTCACTTAGTTTACCTGATAAGATAGTTAATCATTATTTTACTACTAATTATTTAATCCCAAGATTAGATAGAAGATTAGATGATAGAAATGTTGCGACTAGAATAGGTAAAGGAACTGATTACGCTTTAAAATTAGTTAAAAAATATATAGAGTATTATAAGAAGAATAATAAAAATTTTTATATTCTTAAAATTGATATTAGTAAATTTTTTTATACTATTGATCACAATATTTTAAAGAGTATGTTAAAAGATGATTTACCATATGATGATTATTTGTTTATGTGTGATATTATTGATTCGACTAACTATGATTATATTAATAAAAAAATCAAAAAAATATTAGACATTAATCCTAATCTTATACTTCCATTTTATGAATATGGGAAAGGATTACCTATAGGAAATTTGAGTAGTCAATGTTTATCTATATACTATTTAAATAGATTAGATCATTATATAGTACATGATTTAAAATTAAAACATTATGTTAGATATATGGATGATTTTTTAATATTCCATGAGAATAAAGAATACTTAAGTGAATGTAAGGAAATAATAATAGATAAATTAGTTAATGAATATAAATTAAGAATAAATGATAAGAAAACATTTATTTCTAACATAAAGAATGGATTTACTTTTTTAGGTTATAGATTTTTAATTTATAATAATAAGATTATAATGTTAGTAAAAGCAAGTTCTATAAGAAATATAAAAAAGAAAATTAAGAAAAATTCGTATTTGTATAAAGAGAGTAGTATGTCTTTTGAAAAATATTTTTCATCTGTGACAAACTACTTTTTTTCTTTTAGAGGTAGTAAAAGTAAGATTAGAAGAATAGTTTATAAGTATATTTATAGAGAATAGGTAAGTAATATTTGTTTATAGGAAAGTTAATATAGAAAGTATTAGCCTTTTGAATTTGTTTTCTCAAAATGTAAAATAAAAATTGCTTTTTTTGTAAAATGAAATTTACTTTATATATTTGCATAAATAAAAAAATATGATAATATGTATGTAATGAAGGAAACTTCATAAAATAAAAAAGGATACGTTTGATTGTCGTGAATCAGACGTAATCCCTTAGTGGATTCATCTGAAATCAACACTAGTTGAAATCAGATGTTTTTAAATTCTATTTAAACAAATTATATAATAATATAAATCGTTATAATAATTTGACTATATATATGAAATATGTTATTATATTGCGCGGCAAAGAGGGGATATTATGATTTTTTTTATTGATGATAAAAAGTATGATTATTCAAAAAAAGAACTTGATGATTTATTAATTAGTGATGAAGGTCAAGAGGGTAATGTTTATAGAATTGGTAAAAGAGCAGTAAAGATTTATAGACCATATATGCTTAAGTTTAGACTGGATGAAAGAACTACTAATTTATTAAAAGGAATGGAAACTAAAAGAATATTATTACCTAAAGAATCTGTTTATAATTTAAAAAAAGAATTTATTGGTTATACAACAAATTTTATTAATACAAAATTAAATAAAAATAAAATACATAAATTAATGAAGATGAAGAAGTTTATTGAAGAAGTAAAACTATTTGAAGAAGATGTAGATAGATTGACATCTGAAAATATATCTATCGCAGATTTAAATATCAATAATATAGAAGTATCTGATGGAATATATTTCTTTGATCCAGGAAGCTTTGTAGAAGAAGAAGATGGTAATAGATTTTTGGGTTGTTTAAATAGAGATGAAGTTAATATGTTTTTTATAAATGAAATAATGAGTAATGAATTAACTAAGAAAGAAAAAACTATTTTAAAGAATCATTTTTCATATAGTAACTCTTTATCAGATATGTTAGAGTGTGAAAATATTAATTCTGATGAAACAGTACATAAATTTGTTAAAAAAATAGTAAATAAGAGATAAATCAATTTATGATTTATCTTTTTTTTGGTATAATTTAATTGTGATGTATATGAGATGTTTATGGGTAAATGAAGATAATCCTCTATATGTGAAATACCATGATGAAGAGTGGTGTGAACCAAAACATAATGATAAAGAATTATATGAGTTATTAATATTAGAATCTTTTCAAGCAGGTTTATCATGGGAATGTGTATTAAATAAAAGAGAGTCTTTTAGAAAAGCATATGATGGATTTGATATAAATAAGGTTATTAATTATGATGATAATAAAATAAATGAACTTATTAATAATAAAGATATTATAAGAAATAAGTTAAAAATAAAGGCATCAATTAATAATAGTAAAACATTTAAGGATATACAAAAAGAATATGGTTCATTTGATAATTATATATGGTCATATGTAGATAATAAAGTAATACATATGGATTATTATGTGACTAAGAGTGATTTATCAGATAAAATATCAAAAGATTTAAAAAAAAAAGGTATGAGTTTTGTTGGGACAACAATTATATATTCATATTTACAGGCAATAGGTATAATTAGTTCTCATCATAAAGATTGTTTTAAAGGAGGTATAAAATGAAAAAGTTTTTTAAGATAGTATTAGTAATAGTTGTATTTGCGTTTTTAGGAGCTATTTGTTATAGAATATTTATTGATAATCAAGGAGATAAAACTCCAAAAACGAAAGAAACTAAAAAAGTGATAAAGAAACAAGAAAAAAATATATATCCTTCTTATAATGGTTTTTTAAAAGTATCAGGTACTCAATTAAAAAATGAAAAAAATGAGGACTTTATATTAAAGGGAGTTAGTTCTCATGGTATACAATGGTTTAATGATTTATATACAAAAGATAATTTAAAGATATTAAAAGAAGATTGGAATACAAATGTATTTAGAATTGCGATGTATACTAAAGAAGGTGGATATATTGATGATTCATCTATAAAAGATAAAGTAACAAGTATTATAGATAACTTAGTATCTTTAGATATGTATGTTATAGTAGATTGGCATATACTAAGCGATAATAATCCTACTACTTATACAAATGCATCTAAAAGATTCTTTGGTGAGATAAGTAAAAAATATAGTAATTTACCTAATATTATTTATGAAATTTGTAATGAACCAAATGGTGAGACTACTTTTGAAGATATAAATAAATACGCAAATGAAGTAATTCCAGTTATTAGAAGGAATAGCCCTAAATCATTAATAATAGTAGGTACTACTAATTATTCACAAGATGTAGATAGAGTTATTAAATTAGATTATGAAAATATTATGTATTCACTTCATTTTTATTCAGGTACACATAAAGAAGAATTAAGAAATAAAGCAAAAAGTGCTTTAGAGAATAATACACCAATAATAGTTTCAGAATTTGGTGTTAGTGATGCATCTGGAAGTGGTGGCATATATTTTGATGAAACAGATAAGTGGATTACATTCTTAAAAGAAAATAAAATAAGTATTATTTCTTGGAATCTATCTAATAAAAATGAAACAAGCGCAATATTAAAAGAGAATACAAATGTAGTAAGTGATGAGAACTTAACAAGTACAGGTAAGTATTTGAAAGACATATTTATAAATTATTAGGAGTGATAAAAATGATTAAATTAGTATTAGTTAGACATGGACAAAGTATGTGGAATTTAGAAAATAAATTTACAGGATGGACAGATGTAGATTTATCAGAAAAAGGTATAGAAGAAGCAAGAAATGCTGGAAAAGTATTAAAAGAAAAAGGTTATACTTTTAATTTAGGATATACTTCAGTATTGAAAAGAGCGATGGATACACTTGATTTAATATTAGAAGAAATGGGAGAAAGTATTGAAATAAGAAGAAGTTATAAATTAAATGAGAGACATTATGGAGCATTGCAAGGATTAAATAAAGCTGAGACAGCAGAAAAGTATGGTGAAGAACAAGTAAAACTTTGGAGAAGAAGTAGTAATGTTAGACCACCAGAATTATCAAAAGATGATCCTAGATATCCAGGTAATGATCCTAAATATCAAGGTATAGATAATTTACCTACTACTGAAAATTTAGAAGATACTATAGTTAGAGTAGTAGATTATTATGAAAATGAAATAAAGAAAGAATTATTAAATGGAAAAAATATAATTATCGCAGCGCATGGTAATAGTTTAAGAGCACTAATGAAGTATTTAGATAACTTAAATGAAGAAGAAGTACTAGCGTTAGAATTAAAGACAGGTTCACCAATATGTTATGAACTAGATGATAATTTAAAACCAATAAGACATTATTATGTAAATGAAGAAAGAAGTGAATAAAATGATATATTTAGATTATGCTGCAAACGCACCTGTAGATCCAAAAGTATTAGAAGTATATAATAAGGCAACTTTAAAATATTTTGCAAATCCTAATAGTACTCATAAATTAGGATTAGAAGCTAAAGAAGCAATTGATATCGCAACAAAAGATATTTCTAAATATTTAGGAGTTACAAAAGAAGAATTAATATATACATCAGGAGCATCAGAAAGTAATAACTTAGTTATACAAGGAATATGTAATGCGAATAAATCAAAGGGTAATCATATAATTATTTCTAAATTAGAACATAGTTCAATAGTTGCGCCAGCTAGTTATATGCAATCTCTTGGATTTGAAGTAGATATGGTTGATGTAAAAGAAGATGGAACTGTTGATATAGATGAATTAAAAGATTTAATAAGAAAAGATACTATACTTGTTAGTATTACATCTGTTGATAGTGAACTTGGTATAAGACAACCAATTGAAGAAATTGGAAAGATATTAAAAAAATATCCTAATTTATATTTTCATACAGATGCATCTCAAGTAATTGGAAAAGATAATATAGATTTTTCTGATGTGGATTTAGTAACAATCGCACCACATAAATTCTATGGTTTAAATGGTTTTGGATTACTTATTAAAAAAGAAGATGTTAAATTAAAACCTATAATATATGGTGGAAAAAGTACAACAGTATATAGATCAGGTACACCAGTAACCGCATCAGTAGTTGCGCTTGATAAAGCACTTGAACTTGCAATTACAAAATTAGATGAAAGAAAAGAATATATTACTAAGTTACATGATATTGTTATAGAAGAACTAAATAAGAGAAACTTTATTGTTAATAGTACTCCTAATTCTATACCTAATACTATTAATTTTAGTATTAAGGGAGTTATATCAAATGTTTTTGTTCAATTATTAGGTAATAAAGAAGTATATATTTCTTCTAAGACATCTTGTTCTTCAGAAAATGCTCCATCTAAAAGTATATATGCATTAACAAATGATGAAGAATTAGCGTCATCTTCTATGAGAATAAGTTTATCTCATTTAACAACAGAAGATGAACTATATAAATTCTTTGATATATTTGATGAAACATTAGAGGAATATTATGGAGAAAAGTAAAGAAATAGAAAGAAGTATAATAACTAAATTTAGAAAAGAAATATGGTCTAAATTCGTTAAAGGTGTCCAAGAGTATGAACTTATAAAAGAAAATGATAAAATTATGGTTTGTATGAGTGGTGGAAAAGATTCTTTTTTACTTGCGAAATGTATTCAAGAATTAATTAGACATGGTAAGTTTAAGTTTGAGGCTAGATTTGTTTGTATGAATCCTGGATATAATAAAAAGAATTTGGATTATATAAAGAAGAATGCGAAACTTATGGATATCCCAGTAGAAATATTTGAAAGTGATATTTTTGATGTTGTTAAGAAAATAACAGGTGATGAACCTTGTTATATGTGCGCTAGGATGAGAAGAGGATATCTATATAGTAAAGCTAAAGAACTTGGTTGTAACAAAATAGCGCTAGGTCACCATTTCTCTGATGTAATAGAAACAACATTACTTGCGATGTTTTATTCTTCTGAAATTAAGACTATGATGCCTAAATTACATAGTGATAATTTTGAAGGATTAGAATTAATAAGACCTTTATATTTAGTTAATGAAGATGATATTATTTCTTGGAAAAAATATAATGATTTAGAATTCATTAACTGCGCTTGTCCTATGCTTGATGGAGGAGTAACTCATGAAGGTAAAAGAAAAGAAATAAAGAACTTAATAAAAGAATTAAAAGAAAACAATAAAAATATAGAAAATAATATATTTATATCTACAAGTAATGTTAATTTAAATTGTATACTTGGATATAAAAAAGGTGATAAAAAATATTCATTCTTAGATGATTATGAATAGAAGGTGAGATAATATGGCATTTTTTATTATTATATTAATAATTTGGTTTGTATCATTTATAATAGAAAGACATAATTCGGTTAATGGTACTAATTCTACGATTAGGAATGTATTTAAATTTATAATGTATGCTTTTACATTAGTAATGCTTGGAGTTATGATTTTTCCATTATTATCTCAAGCTACAAATCTAGAAACTAGTGAAGAGTCAATTGCGGATGGATTTACTATTGATTATTATAAAGTAAAATTAGATGTAAAAGAAGATGTATCAGTAGATGTAGAAGAAGATATTGGAATTAATTTTTATGAAAGTGGACATCATGGTATTTTTAAATTTACACCTGAATGGCTTAGATATACTTCTAAATCAGGTAAAACTGTTAGAAGAAAATCAACAGTAAGTGATTATAGAGCGGAAGATCCAAAAGGATTAGATGATGATACATATGATTATTCAGTTGATATTGTTAATAAGAAACCAAGAATAAAAATATGTAGTCCATATAAAACATTAGATACTGGTTTAAAAGATTACGTTATAAAGTATACTTATGATATGGGTTCTGATCCATACGCTGGATATGATGAATTTATATTTCATGCTTATGGTGATTTCTGGGGAACAGAAATAAAAAATCCAAGTATTGAAATAAATATGCCTAAATCTATTAAAGGTTCAATAGTACATTTCTTTATGGATAAAAAAAGAAAATGTGATGTTACTGAAGCAGTAGATTATGGAATTAGTGATAATAGATTAATCGCATCATTTAACAAACCTAAATATGAAAGAATTAAAAAGGATGGATGTCCTTCAAAACTAGAAAAATCATTAACGGTAGACATAGAACTTCCTGATAATTATTTTGTTAATGGTACATTTAATTATGGTTTTAAATCATTAATATGTATAATAATAACTATAATAATTACACTTTTCACAATACTATTATGGTTCTTATTTGGTAAAGATTATGAAAAGAAAGCAAAAGTAGTTAATTATATGCCACCAAGAGATTTATCAGCAGCAGAAGTAGGTTATATTGATTCAAACAATTATAGTAAAAAATTAGTTGTATCATTAATTGTAGAACTAGCTTCTAAAAAGATGATTAAAATTAGAGAAGATAAAGATGGTAATATAATTATTAAAGGATTTAAGCCAAATAAAAAAGATAAAGATTATGAAAAGAAGAAGAAAGACTATGATGCTAAAGTAAAAGCATTAAATCCATATGAACAAATAGTTATTGAAGAATTAATAAAAGGAGATTCAGAAATACATCTAAAGGAACATCAAACATTCTATACTGTATTTAAAGAAATAGAAAATAAATTAGACCATGAATATAGATGGATACTTAATGAAAAAGTATCTTATGTATTAAAGTATGCTTGTTTAGGATTAGTATCTCTAAGTGCGTTTATTATGTATAATGCATATAGAAATTTTGAAGATTTAGCTATTTCTCTATATCCTTTATATTATGTAGGATTTATTTCAGTATTTGTAACATTCTTCTTTAGTATATTTATGACTAGAAAGAGTAGATATGGGGAAGATATTAAAGTTGAAATAAATGGATTTAAAGATTTCTTAGAGTTAGTAGAAAAAGATAAATTAGAAGAATTAGTTGAAAAGATGCCAGACTATTTCTATCAAATATTACCATATACTTATGTATTAAATTTATCTAGAAAATGGATAGAAAAATTTGAAAATATAAAGATGCCTGAAGTTAAAATTGATGATATAGATATGGATATGTTTGATAGTATAACAGATCAAGTATATATACCTATGCCTGTTTCTTCATCAGGTGGTGGTGGATGCTCTAGTTGTTCATCATGTGGAGGAGGATGTTCTTCATGCGGTGGAGGATGCTCATCATGTGGAGGTGGAGGTTCATGGTAAGAACCTTCATTTTACAATGGCATCTATCTGAAAACTGTAATCTTAAATGTTTACACTGTTATCAAGAAGATCATAAACCTATGTGTATTTCTTATAAAAAATTAGAACATATTTACCAAGAATTTATTAATCTAATGGATAAACTAGGTATGAGAGGGCATATAAATATTACAGGTGGAGAACCATTATGTAATCCTCATTTCTTTAAAATATTAGATTTAATAAAAAAAGATAATAAAGTATCATTTTCTATTCTTACTAATGGAACATTAATAGATTTAGAAACTGCAAAAAAGATAAAGAGTTATGATCCATATTATGTTCAAGTAAGTTTAGAAGGTGGAAGAAAGATAAATGATTATATAAGAGGAAAAGGTACATATAAAAAGATTGAAGAAGGTATTAAGAATCTTAAAAAGGCAGGTATATTTACATCTGTTAGTTTTACTGCTAATCATATTAATTATAAAGAATTTCCAAAAGTAGTTAGATTTGGTAAAAGATTAAAAGTAGATAATATTTGGTCTGATAGATATATACCCTTAGGTGGATCTATGGATAAAGATTTAACATTATCTAAAGAAGAAACAAGTAAATATTTAGATATTATGAAAAAAGAAAGAATAAAAATGAATAAAAAATCAAATACAAGAATATCTATGAATAGAGCACTTCAATTTACTAGAACAAATGATTATGCATATGCATGTACATGTGGTGATACACTTCTTACTGTTATGGAAAATGGAGATTTAGTACCATGCAGAAGAATGCCTATTGTTGTTGGTAATGTATTAGTAGATAGTATGTATGAATTATATATGAATAATGAAATATTAAAGGATTTAAGAAAGAAAACTATTCCAGAAGACTGTAAAAAGTGTGAACATGCTTCCAGATGTAGAGGTGGATTAAAATGTTTAACATATGCGGTTACTGGTAGTTATAAATTAAAAGATGTGGGATGTGATTTATGAAAAATAATTTTTTAATAAGCAATACTATTGCGCATAGAGGTATATTTGATAATAATAAAGTTCCAGAAAATTCTATTAAAGCATTTAAAGATGCGATTCATAAAGGGTATGTTATAGAGTTTGATGTACATTTAACTAAAGATAAGAAAATAGTTGTATTTCATGATATGGAACTAGATAGACTAACTAAAAAAACTGGAAAAATAAAAGAGTATACGTTAAGTGAGTTACAGAAAATAAAATTATTAAATACAAATTATACAATAACTTCATTAGATGAAGTATTAGAATTAATAGATGGTAAAGTACCTATATTAATAGAAATTAAATATGATGTTAAAGGATATGAATTGCCTAAATTATTACTAGAAAGATTAGAAAAATATAATGGTGAAGTCGCAATTCAAAGTTTTAATCCATTTTATGTTTCATATTTTAGATTTCATAAAAATGACTATTTAAGAGGTTTATTAATGGGAAGTTTTAGAAGTAAAGTTAAAAATATTTTTATTAATAATCTTGCTTTATTACCATTTGATATTTTTATTTGTAAACCAGATTTTCTTTCAGTTGATAAAAAACTATATAAAAATAAGAATGTAGAAAAGTTTAATAAAAAGAATCCAGTACTTGCTTGGACTATGAAATCTAAGGAAGATATAGATAAATATAAAGACAAATTTGACAACATAATATGTAATATTAATGATTGTATTTAAAAATTATGTTATAATGTGTTTAGAAAGGTTGGGGAAGTATGAAAAAGTATTTCAAAGTTTTATTAGTTTTAATTATGTTTATTGCTATGCCAGTATTTGCTTCTAGTAATGATTTATTAAGAGCGGATGATAGTGTTAGTGTAAACGAAGAACTTAATGGATCAAGTTTTATCGCAGGGAATAGTGTAGATGTTGATTCAAAAGTTAATGGTATTTTATTTGCAGCTGGTAACCAAGTTACTACATCTGGTGAAAGCGAATATGCATTTGCCGCAGGTAATTATGTAAAGTTAAAATCAGAAAAATTTATTGATGGTTTTATTGCAGGTAACATCATAGATATAAATGACGTAGAAGTACAAAGAGATATCTATGCTGCAGGTAGTAGTATTAACTATAAAGGTGTTATAGGAAGAAATGCAGTTTTTGCAGCAAGTTCTGTTGTAATTAGCGGAACAGTTAAAGGAAATCTAACAATTTATGCATCAACTATAACTATTGATAGTGATGCTGTTATTGAAGGAACATTAAAATATTCTAGTGATTCAAAAGTAAACATATCTAATAGCGCAAAAGTAGGATATACAGAAGTAGAAGAAGTTAAAACAAAGTCTGCTTCAAAAGTATCAACAATTAAATCAAAAATTACAGATAGTTTATTATCATTAATGAATATATTAGTAATTGGATTAGTAATGATGTTATTATTACCAAAAGTATTTGAGAAAATTGCAAAATTAAATGAAAAGAATATATTTAGAAGTTTAGGCTTTGGTGCACTTGCTTTATTAGCAGTACCAATCGCATCATTATTATGTATTACTACAGTAATAGGTATGAGTACAGGTGTTATATTATTAGGTCTATATTTCATTTGTATTTATATATCAACTGTATTTACTAGTTATTATGTATCTAATATGATTTTAGGTAAAAAAATTAAGAATAGATTCCTAATATATCTAATAGGTGCGGTTGCAATAACTATATTAAAACTAATACCATTTATTTCAATACTAGTTTCTATTGGTTCATTATGTATAGGACTAGGTATTCTAGTAAATTTATTATTTAATAAAGAAAATAGAAAGTAGTCTATTTAGAAATTTTCAAACGAAGTGCAACAAGTAGAGATATAAAATAAACACTTATT